>CBDUQO010000232.1:0-3165 GCA_965369365.1 uncultured Methanosarcinales archaeon | reverse complement strand
TCTTCCTCCCGAATGTGTTTTTGGAGAAGATCAGGATGTATTCGTGCACATCCCGAAGTGTTGGGTTTGAAGCGGACTGCCAGCTTCCCCATGCAGTGGAAGAACCTGCGCTGGACGCTTTATCCCAGATGACCTCACCTCGCATCAGAAATCCAAGTTCGATCATGTCTTCAACGATGAATGCGTGAAGCGGGATGTATGGCTTTCTGCCGAGGTTTGCAACGTTTATGCAGGCACGTCCGCCGGGCACAAGGACTCTGTGAACCTCACTCCACACTCGCTTCAAGAATTCGCGGTAGTTTTCGAGAGTCAGGTCTTCGTCGTATTCTTTTCCGACGTTGTATGGTGGAGATGTTACCATTAGGTGAACACTGCTATCCGGTAGTTCATCCATCGATTCGGAGGATTTCCGGATAATCCCGTTTAAGGATTCGGGAGGAATCGGGTTTTCCACGTATTTGACCTTCTCTTCCTTCGGTAGACTTTCGTACAGCTTGCTCGTATAAAATGCCGTAGAATCGTGGTTCATCCTACCCGACGTTCCGAACGAACTTGTCTTTGTGCCGCGTTTTTTGTTAGAAGTGACCAATTTCATCACCGTTTCTCATCAATTCAAGAAATTTTTGTATCTGCTCAGGCATAGCCGGACCCTCAACATCGCTTTGTATGGATGAACTTCTCGCCACCGCATTCGATTGATGTCTGCACCACAAACCCAAGTTTTGAGTTCGTTCCGTGGCACACAGCATCTGAAAACCGGATCAGGGTCTTGCCATGCGCAAATTCGCTTCCATCCGCAGTTTTTATTGATCTCGGGATGTCTTTTAACTTTTTCAGGAAATACGACGCCCTTTTGGTCTGGCTCTTGTTTATATTCTCTTCAGGATGTTTTATGTACAGAATTTTATCTCCGTACAGCTGGGGTTCTTCCGGGTTGTGATGATCGTGATGATAGTGTGAGACCACGAGAACGTCTGCACATGACGCATGATCTTTTATGCACGCCCACAGTTCCCGGTTCCTCCCGATTTCCCGCGGATGCGGGGGCAGCCTGTATCTACTTGGACCAAGCGCTACGCCCGGGTCGATCAAGATGCGGAGATCGTCTGTTTCGACGAATGTCGCCATCGATCTGGCGCCGAAGCTGTCGAAAGCGAGCGGGGTTACTTTCAGTATATGCTAAACCTCCCAATCAGTTTAGTTCGAACGTCTGTATAGTGTGGCACTATCTAAACATAAGGTAGCGTCGAAGGGGTTTGCAACGCCCGAGAACGGATCACCCTTGCGATCATCCGGTGCGATCCCCGAGGACGCCCTCACTCCAACACCTCCGCAACACGCGTAATCTCGCTTAGATCAGGTGTGTACCACGGTTCCGATTCAGGTTTTTTGATGTGTTCTGGCAGCAGATAGCTAAAGGCGCCTTCCGATGCATGGCTTTTGAACTTCGCTGTGGCAAGTCCACCCTTTGCTGGCTTCACATACAGCCGCTCAAAGGACTCCCTGACGATCAGCCACACCCTTCCGCCGAGCACAAAGATCTGATCGACAGGATACTGCACATCCCCTATCGTTTGTCTTGAAGTAACATCGATGACCTCCACCACTTTGTTCGAGGGAATATTCGAATGAATCTCGCCCTTTGCTCCAAGATCCATCAATTTAGTTGTTGCACGCCATTTATCCTGCCATTTTCCGATCCATTCGCCCTTCACAATGTGATTTAGGATGTCTTGCAGTTCCTCTTCCGAACAGAATTCTTCAAAAAGATTCAGAAGGTGGAAATCGGTAAGCCCGCCCGGGCTGGCATAGAGCGAGGAGAAGACCTGCTGCACCACGACCGACGGATCATGCGAATAATCAACCGGTTCGACATATCCTGCCATCGCAACATGAAACATCCGTTCAAGCAGCATCTGTTCATCCGCAGAGCCATACATGGCAAAGACCCGGTTCCTTGGCATACGCCTGCTTCCCCGACCGATCCGCTGAAGCAACGATGATATGCTCCAGGGGACTTCTGCAAGCACGATGGCATCGATATCCCCGATATCAATCCCGATCTCAAGCGTCATGGTAGCCACGCAGACCCCGTACTGAGCGTCCTTCATGAAACTCTCGGATTCCCCCCGAATCGATCTGCTTAAACTCCCATGGTGGACGGCAACGCGGTTAGAACCCCACAGATCAACGCATTCCCTGGAAAACTCCTCTACCGTGGCTCTTTTATTACAAAATATGAGTAACTTCCGGATGTTCTCTCTTCTTACGCAGTCATATAGTTCTTCAGCCGATTCAACAAGCGTGTAATCAATTTCTCGCTTATCAGAGTCAGTGATGATCTCAAAATCTTCGAGATATCTGCTCCCCACCTCTTCCGGAGATGCTATGGTTGCAGATAGGGCGTAGATATTGAAATTCGTGGTTGAAATATGTTTTAGCCTTCTCAATAGCAGCCGGAGTTGATCTCCTCGATATGTGTTGTCGATTAGATGGATCTCATCGAGTATCACCGCTTTCATCCCCTTAAACGCGCCGGGGTGTCTACATACCATCGAATCGAACGATTCCGGCGTGGTGATCAGGACATCCGGAGACTTGTTCGGGTTAAATCGTGGCGTATCACCCGTCTTCAGCGACACCGAGACTCCAAGTTCATCCAGCTGCCCCTTGAGGCGGTCGTGCATGTCGTTGACCAGCGCCTTCGTCGGAGAGATGTAGAGGATCGCGATACCACCTGCCCCACCCCAATCACCCCACCCTTCCTTCAAATACCGCTCGATCAGTGGCGCAATCACAGCTTCGGTCTTTCCGCTGGCAGTAGCTGAGACGATGATCGCGTCTTTCCCGGCAAGGACCACAGGAACGGTTCGCGATTGAACCGGAAGGAGCCTGCCGTATCTGCCAAAAAAAGTCATCCACGTACGCCTGAGCCTTCGTCTGTCAGAATCCATCCAAAAATTCCCCGATCAGCGTATCAGGATGAAAACAAGTGAGATCAAGAGATTCTACCAACCCCCTGGTGAATCTGCAGGGTTCCTGAGTCGATGTTTCGGCAGGCTCGTTTACATCCATCTCTGTGCAATATACGTGTGGTGTCGTGACTTCCTCCCCGCTACAAGTAACGGGGCTTCCTGATTCATAGCGGTTGCTCATGCAACCATC
>CBDUQO010000231.1:0-3305 GCA_965369365.1 uncultured Methanosarcinales archaeon | reverse complement strand
AGTTCGAAAGCCGGGGGCACCTATAGCTTTTTATGCACAGGTGACGCGGGTACTCTCGTATGACCAACTGGAAGGACACACTTGAACGACTGGCACTATCACTCGGCATCTCGCTGTTTATTGGAATGATATTGATGGAAGTGCTCGGGCGGGGGCAGGAATTCAGGGACATGGTTGGCACGAGTGTAAGTGTCCTGATCGGTCCACTGGCAAGCGTGTTACCGATCCATATAACGCTTCTGGTGATGGCTGCGATCACAGCCCTGTATGCATCGCTCATCCAGAAGTACACCATCGACTGGGAGTTGATGCGCTCTTTTGGCGACAAGATGAAGGCGTTTCAGAAGGAATACAGGGAAGCGCAGCTCGCAGAGAACAAGCAGAAACTCAAGAAGCTGGACGAGCAACGGGCTGCCATGATGGGCGACCAGGGAAAGATGATGAAACAGCAACTCAAACCAATGGCGTACATCAGCATCCTCACCCTGCCACTGTTCTTCTGGGCGATGTCATTTGTGAGCGCCCACCCCGACTTTACCCTGATATTCCCGTTCTGGGGTGAAAAAGCACTTATGGAACCTGCTTTTGCAGGAGTCTTTTATTACTGGATCGTCTGGTATATGTTATGCTCGCTCCCGATCAGCCAGGTCATCAGGAAAGCGCTTGACATCGGCGGAGCGTGAATTTTGGTGTTTTTTGATTTTGGTGGCACAACTCGGGTTATTCGGTGAAAACACCCGGAACTTTTCAGATAGTGCCGATTTTGGGAACATATCCAATATTATATAGAGTCTTTTAATGGATCCAACGCACGTGCTCAAGTAACCCGTAGTAGGGACCACATGATTACACAGATTGCCACAAGATTTCGCTGTTAATCTTGTGCAATCTCGTGTATATGTAAGTATCCACACAATACTCGAGTAAATACGATCCAACGACGCAAACAACCAGTGATCCGTGTTAATCAGTAGCATATAAGGTTTTTAGCCACCGATTAACGCGAATTACACAGATTATCAATCCAATCGTCCCCATACTTGGTGGCGATTTATACTTCACACCGGCACAGATTGGGATTTTCCAAATCAGTTGACACCTAATTCGTGGGATTCGTCCATTCGTGTAATTCATGATAAAATCACGAATTTACACCCACATAATCTATATATTACACTTAAAAAGTTGAATTATTCCGTATGGGTGGAATTTATGCCCTTGTTTTTTTGGTGGAATCGTTCCCAAATTTAGAACATAGCCGATAATCGCTTCTTTGCTATGGATTGTACCTCATCAAACAAATTTCGCCCGTGTGCATCAATCCCGACGATGAGTGGTCCGAAATCATGCACATCAAGCGTCCAGACCGCCTCTGCCATGCCAAGATCAAGCCAGTGCACATCCCGCACGATGGTACGGTCTGCCGCAACCACGGCACACCCGCCGACCGCTGCAAGATACACGCACCGGTTCAGCATCGCATCAGCGACCGACATCGACATCCCACCCTTGCCGATGATGGCACGTACATCAAACCGTTTCAGAAGCTCATCAGTACGCGAGTCCATGCGGGCGCTTGTGGTCGGTCCCGCAGCAACCACCTGCCACGATCCGTCCGCATCCCGCATGACCGGACCACAATGGTATATCACCGCACCATCAGAGTCAAACGGAGTCTCAGATCTCTGCAATATGCGCTCGTGAGCCCGGTCTCTGGCTGTAACAACTGTTCCATCCAGATACACAAGATCGCCCGCACGAAGCCGGAGAATGTCGGGCAGGGTAAACGGAGTCTGCAGGTGGTGAGTGGTCATGCTGTTGTTTCTGGCATTACCCGGCTTAAAACGTTGTCCAGCCGGGCGAAGCTATCGATCCGGGTTCATTATATTGTTCAACTGACCGGAAACTCTGCAAAACAGATATCGATCGGATGGATAGGCGGTTAATCTGATATGGCTCGGGCAGAGTTGCGACGCGAGATACCAGAGAGCCCAAAAGGAAAAGTTGCTGGCGCAATCAACACGCCAGCAAAAGCACGCCCGTTTACTGCTCAGCCAATTCAGATCCAAGTCCGTCCGGCACTTCTCCGCTCCCTACTGCCGGCGTGATCGGTGGTTGCCCGAGATCAGTGAATATCTGCTGCCCTTCCGAGCTGATCACGAGTTTCACAAATTCGAGTCCCATCTCCGGGCTTGGTGCGTTTTTTGGCACCGTGATTCCATACACAACCGGTTTTCCGGTAACGACGTTGCCGTTTGCCTGCACAACCTGCACCGTTTTATACGTGTCGGTGTATGAAACGCTGCTCAAGTCGATCGCTTGCGGCAGTTCCACAAACAACTGGTCGTGCTGCTTTGCCACACTTCTGTAAATGAAGTAGTAGTCGATTTCCTGTGCATCCAATCCTGCAATAAGCTCCATCTCCATGCTGCGAATCATAAGTTTGGCGGACGGATCGATACTCTCTGATTCCGGCAGGTACAGGACATACGTGCCGTTTGCATCATCGTAGGTCATTGACATACCGGAATTTGCCTCGATTAAGTCTTCGTAGACCATGTCATCACCGTAATGAGCTTCTGCAAGCTGGATCACCATCTGGGACCGGTATCCACACGGATCGTCATTAGGATTAGAGAATCCAAATCTAACATCATCTCTCCCCAGTATCTCATACCAGTTACTCGCGTTGATTTCGTCAGCATACTTGCTGTTATCAGAGTATGCAATCACAATCTGGTTTTTAGCGAACTGTGCGTACCAATTAGCATACTCAGGGTACATCATACCTGGGATCAATGAATAATCAGCAGACGCAACGACATCTGCCTCTTTGTGGAGTTCTGTTACCTTTTTAATGGTTTTTACACTCCCGGCAGCCTCGCACTGTACATCGATGTCAGGATGTTTTGCTTCAAACACCTCCTCAAGCTTCGCGAACGGAACAGTGAGGCTTCCTGCATGAAGCACTGTGAGCTTTTCCGGGATCTCTCTGCCACTGGTGCTGTCGATACCGTTGATACGGTCAGTACTATCAGTATTGTCAACGCATCCGTGTACGATTACGCTGCAGAGTATCACAGTCATCAGCAACACTTTCTTTAGTATACGGGGGGAAAATATAGTGGATATCATACACGTTTGCATCATTGATTCGATTATAAATACTTTTTGTGTGTATGCAGAAGTCAAACGAAACGCATTGACAGTCCCACCCTGCCCCACATCACCCCACCCTCTGTACAAGCCTGTGAACTGCCCCTCCCTATCGGAAGGGGCTTCTTCCTTCAACGATAGCACTTGCG
>CBDUQO010000230.1:0-3382 GCA_965369365.1 uncultured Methanosarcinales archaeon | reverse complement strand
CAGTTCAATCTCTCGTTTGATCCGGGTGTTGTGAATGTGACCGCTGTTCATGGTGGGGACGTAAGAGGGAAACCGGTGATAGTCGTTTCGTGGGAGTTCCTCGATACCAACACGATCCGCGTGCTCTTCAAACTCCCGGGAGTTACAGGAGTGAGCGGATCCGGGCAGATAGCCGCGATCAGTTTTAAGACTACAGGATCCGAGGGGGATGCATGTGTTCTGGACGTATCGGATGGAAAACTTGCTGATGCAAAAGGAGATGAGATACCAGCGGTCTGGAACGATTGCGAGGTGACTGTTGGAGTGCCGGTTACAGTCAATGCGCCTGAGGTCGTATCGAGCGTATCTGGCGTATTCAATGCCACGATCGAGATAGAGGATGTCACCGATCTGCACGCAGGACAGCTCGATCTCTCCTTCGATCCAAGCGTCGTGAATGTGCTCGGTGTCGATGCAGGAAACATAAACGGCACAACGATACCGATCCTCGGCTGGCGTTTCATGGATGATGGCAGGATCCGAGCGCTCTTCACGCTATCTGGTCTCGACACAGCAAGCGGATCCGGATACGTGGCAAGTATAGATTTTGAGACGACCGGATCAGAGGGCGATGCATGTGTTCTGGGCATATCAAATGGGACACTCGTGAGCATCACCTTTACTGAATTGGGTGGGGCAACGCCAGAAGAGATACCGGCAATCTGGACCGGCGATGAGGTGACCCTCGGAGAGCCCACGCCCCTACCTCCGACGCAAGCATCAGTTCACAACATCGACACCGGTGAAAACTTCTCTTCCATTCAAGCCGCGATAAACGACCCTGCTACATTGGATGGGCACACAATCGAGGTCGAAGATGGTGTTCATTGTGAGAATGTAGACGTTACCAAATCCCTGATGATAATGTCTGAAAATGGTTCTTCAAGTTGTATTATTCAAGCTGTAAGAGGAAATGACCATGTTGTTGAGATAACT
Source organism: uncultured Methanosarcinales archaeon (assembly GCA_965369365.1). Taxonomy (GTDB): domain Archaea; phylum Halobacteriota; class Methanosarcinia; order Methanosarcinales; family Methanogasteraceae; genus Methanogaster_D. The sequence continues at coordinate 2,407 of CBDUQO010000230.1, read as the reverse complement.
TCCGATTGTGCCAGCATGGGTGGTTTTACAGTGGAGGGGGCATCAGCAATGATCAGAGCAGGAATATATCTCAATGCGAGCCATTGCAACATTTCTAACAACAACTGCTCAAGGAACCATTATGGCATTTACCTCGAAAATTCAACTGATAACAACGTTTCCGACAATAACTGTTTCTTAAACAGTCATGATGGAATCTATCTTGGAGGTTCGAGAAATAACACCGTATCTGGCAACAACTGCTCCTCAAATGGATACTGGGGTCTTAATCTCGTCCATAAGTCTGATAATAACACCCTGTCCGATAATGACTGCTCAGATAACGGTGAGGGCGTCTTTATTTCAGATAGTAATAATAACCACATAGTCCGCAACAACTGCTCCTCAAACAAGTACTGGGGTATTAATCTCGTCCATAAGTCTGATGATAGCATAGTATTTGATAACAACTGCTCAAACAACAGAGAGGGCATTCAGATATCAGGCAGCAATAGCAGCGTATCAAACAACACCTGCTCTTCAAACGACCTGGATGGTATCTCCGCCTCAGGCAGAAATAACATCATATCAAACAACACCTGCTCAAACAACAGTATTGGCATCCATCTCACAGGTTTGTATAATGGTATTGCACCTAACAACGATTGTCACTTAAATGGCATCGGCATCCAGCTCAGTTCGGGTACTAACAACACTGTATCTAACAACAACTGCTCCTCAAACACCGATTGTGGCATCAAACTCCATGAGTCAGGTGGTAACAGGATATACCTGAACAACTTCATAAACACCAGAAATGTCCGTTCTTACGAGTCATTCAACACATGGAGGTCTACATCAGAAATAACCTACATCTACAACAGAATCTCTTTCGCAGGCTACCTCGGCAACTACTGGAGCGATTACACAAGAGAAGATACTGATGGTGACGGTATCGGAGATGCACCTTACACCATAGACCCGGACTACTGGAACGAAGACGATTACCCGCTGATGGTGCGGTTTGAGGATTACGTCATCTCAAAACCAATTTACGTCGCTGACACTTACTCCACGATACAACAAGTGGTTGATAACGCTACAAAAAGAGCTAACATTACTGACAGGGATGAAACATACGTAGAGAACGTAGGAATGAACAAGCGCTTAACGATTCGATCAGAGAATGGCAGTGAGTCCACAATTGTCATCACTGAAAGTTCAAGTGAGAATGTCTTTGAGATGACTGTAGATCATACAACCATCAACGAGTTTACGGTTGCTGTAAAGCACGTTTCAGGAAAGGAGGTTGCACCATATTGCGGAGATATCAGAGAACCCTGATCGTTCAGTGGTCTGCGACGTTAAGACGTGGAAGAAAGCAGTTTTCAGTATAGCGCGGCAGAACTATCGTTTGGTTTGCTCATGGGTACGATACCATTTATGGTTGCGGGCGCGGTCTTCGCTGAATTTATCGTTGCTTTGAAAGTTGTGGATAAGATCGCATTCATCCGCACTCTTCGATGTTACTAACAGAAAAGTTTATGTCACGAAGATCGCAAGAGCATAGAAAACGAGGTGACGAAATGAACCTTATCACAAAGAATATATTGTCAATTACACTCTTCATCCTGCTCATGGCATGTACGGCAGCAGGTGATGAGGCTGAAATCGATCCTGACGCAGACGTCAATGTCACTGTAAACGCACCCGAATACGTGTCAGAGGATACGTTCGAGGTCACGCTGGATGTGACAGAGATCATTGACTTAGATTCGGGGCAGTTTGATCTCATATATGATCCGGACGTCCTGAAGATCCTGAAGGTTGAGGCTGGAGACATCGATGACACGGAAATACCGGTAACCGGGCGAGATTTCAAGGACGAGGACTACAACAGGTACAGGGCAATCTTCAACCTCGATGGTATCGATGGTGCGAGTGGATCCGGATATCTGGCAAAGATTACATTCGAGGTCGTTGGAGGTACAGGAGACACCAGTACCATCGACGTGATCACCGATACTGATGTGGGGGGTGAAGTGCCAACACTCAGCGATTGTAACGGAGCACAACAAGCATCCGGTATAACAGGCGAGATCACCGCAAACTGGCTCGGCACCACCGTGACCATCGGCACCGCACCAGCGGTGTCAGATGAGACCCCGACGCCCACACCCACTGAGACGCCAGCGGTCAATGTAACACCCGCCGAACTGGAATCGGTATCTGCGCCGACGCCAACCGAAACTCCGGTGACTGAATCGCTTGAGCTATCGTCTAACCCGTCCGGAATGACCGCGAGGGCGGAGAGTGCACCGGCTGCGGCGGTGCCGGGCGCATCATCGGAATCATCGGAAGACGGTGGATTTCCGGATATACCAACAGCAGGCGATATCGTCCCGATCTACTCGCTTGTCGGACTGCT
>CBDUQO010000229.1:0-3385 GCA_965369365.1 uncultured Methanosarcinales archaeon | reverse complement strand
TCGCAAGGTTAGAATAGAATGTAAAATCTATTCTCTTTATCTTCTCTACCGTCTGCTCAGTTTTGTTTTCTTCATCCATTAAACATTCTCCTTGTAGTACGTTTGTTCACCGACGAGACATTTCGCAACTACTTCTCCACCTATAACCGCAGACCCTATACTCCAAGAAGGCATAAGAGCATCGTTTGTCCCACGAAAAGGGTTTAAAGATGTGTTTACAAATGGAACGATGGTGGCGTTATATAGATCTCCAGCAAGTTCTGTGACAACAACAGGTTCTTCAATTCGTTCTTTTCCAATGAGTTTTTCAAGTCGTTCCGATACGATGTATCGTTCCAACATTAAAATTATCTTTGCTTTCGTGTTTTCAACATTGAGCTGATAAAACTGTGTTTTGCCAACCTTGCCAGCTTTTTTTACCACGCCTTCCTCTAAAAGATTTTTTGTATGGCTATAGACAGTTGCTTTAGACACATCTGTCATTCTCTCGATTTCTGGGACTGATAATACATCTTCATAATGCTCGGTAAAAGTTTCCACTACTTTAACTTGCGGGCAACCGCCAAACAATTCTGATAGCACGTACATGATCGTATCTCCTGCTTGTTCTATAGTTGGTATAGATGTTATATTTAAAGTTTACTTCTTCGCTTTAACATTATTCACATGCGAGATTTTTATAAGCCATTCCCCCAATACCAAAAACACCACATGGGTGACATCGAATTAAATGATGATGAACGAAAAGTTCTTGAAGTGCTTGGTAAGTTGCACACATCTCCGAACAAAAACGTGCATGAAACAACTATACGTAAAAAGATTCCTACAAAATACCATGACGATTTATCTAAAACCATCAAGAGTTTGCATAGCAAAGGACTTTTGAGGTATTATCGTAAGGAAAATTACAGTTTGACAAGGGAAGGTATGAAAATGGCAAACAGATTAACAAAGGAGGTGCGGAATAAACAGTACAAAGACCTTGTGATCTTGTTGGTTGTTTAACACGCCGCGTTTTTGTGACACGCGTTCACATTCCGCACCCCCCATCCGTCGCGCTTACATGAATACGCCAACACGCGACCCCATCGGTCAAAGATGCCCCGCAATTTATTGCTGGGTAGTTGACTTTGGGGGGCTACACCGAGATCCCATACAATCGAATTGGCACCTCCACCAGCGCAACCATGTTTCAGCGTGCGTACCTCAGAACAGCTTCAGACGCGTACCAATCCCTCTCTCGACCGCCTGCTGATAAACGTGGTTTGCCGTCGAGACATCCTGTATGGCAAGTCCGGTCGAGTCAAAGACCGTGATCTCGCTATCGCTGGTTCTTCCTGGCTTTATTCCTGCAACAACCTCTCCAAGCGTACCATAAATATCACCAACCGTTATGACCCCCTCGTTGAGCGGAACGTTGATCTCTCCGGAGTGTGTTGCCTGCGCATAATCATCGATCACAATCGTCGAGCGTTTGAGTATCTGCGGGTCAAGCTCCTCCTTGCCCTTCGCGTCCGCACCGATGGCATTTATGTGCGTACCCTCCTGCACCCAGCCATCAGCCACGATCGGTGCTCTCACCGGGGTTGTTGTTACCAGTATGTCGCAGTCGCACGCTTCCTGGATGCTCTCCGCGATCACGATGTCGCACCCGAGTTCTGCCCGATTCTCCATGTTCTTTCTGAACCGATCGCAGGTTGTAGCCGACACATCAACAACTTTGACGGTCTCAATATCCCTGACCATAGAGATTGCTTGCAATTGGGTCATCGCCTGCCGCCCCGCACCGATCATACCCACCACGGTTGCATCGCGTCGTGCAAGACGATCCGCAGCCACGCCCCCTGCCGCACCGGTCCGCATATCTGTGAGATATGTGCCGTCCATCATCGCAAGCGGGGCGCCGGTCTCGATCGAGTTCAGCACGACAACCGCCATCACCGTGGGGAGTCCTTTTGCCGGGTTGCCGGGATGTGCATTGACGATCTTCACGCCCGCAATACCTGCACTCTTGAGATATGCAGGCATGGTGCGTAGATCGCCCGTTGGGAAGTAGAGGTATGATTTTGCAGGCATCTGCACCCGTTCCATGCCGTGCTCCCGGAACGCTTCCTCAACAACGCTGAGCGCTCCCGGCATGTCAAGCAGTTTTGTAACGTCGTTCGCGGTAAGATACAGTAGCTCCATACGGATCACTGTTGTGTTGGAAGTGGATAATTGTTGTGTGATGCGGTGGGTGCCGCGTGCGGATGGTGTCTTGCGCTTACAGTCTGCGGAATTGGCTGTTGGCGTTTCAGGAAAAAACGGGGGAAAAGAGGAAAAGAGGAAAAAAGAAAAAGGAAGCTCAGGCAAACAGTGATTCGTCCACCTCAGCCAGCAGATCACTCTCATTGTCGATCTCGTCGAGCATAGCCTCGAGTTCAGCAAGTTCACTCTCCATATCCTCAAACTCGAGTTCAGCAAGTTCGCTTGATGCTATGTCCGCCACCTGAGTTTCGCTCGACTCCGGCAGCGTGTCTGGCGCAGCGCTCTCTGGTTTTTCATCGACGCACCCGGAGAGCACGGTTCCAGCCAGAAGGAGCACCATGACTAAGTATCCGACGTTCATCTCACACCTCCTCGCTCGTGTTTACGCTTTCGTCTCCGCCGTCAGTTTCGTTTCCGTCGGCACCTTCACTCTCGACCGCGGCATCGCTTTCGGTTGCCAGTTTTGACTCTACCAGATCCGGGTTGTGCCATTCGCCAGACCGCCCACCGCTAACCGCGTATGATCCGGTTCCGATGAGAACGGCAGTGCCAGTGCCTTCTACGGTCAGTTCGATCCCGGTTCCGTTCATCGTCACGACCACGTCGCTGCCGGTGATCGTCGCATCGCCGTTAAATCCGGTGTATATCACCATCGAGCCATCCTCTGTCATAGTGCCGTCTCCCGTGACATTAATCACCATGTCACCAAAGCGGTCACAGACCGAGAGCGAGCCAGCGTCTGCCGAAAGCTGCATCTCGATATCACCCCGGATAAGGGCGCCCCCCGATCCTTCGGCTGTAAGCGTGCCGGTTCCATCCAGTACTACCGAACCTACCCGGTACTCACGCAGTTCCAGAAAGATCGCTCTTATGATCTGGTTTGCATCCCCAATGCAGGTGTTTGCCCTGCGGACTGCCTGACCCACCTCGTCATGATCACCGTCTTCGAGCGCGTCTCTTGCAAGTATGTGGCTCGTCCTGACGCAGTCGATCGTGTCATCGAAGTCATTGAGTTTATCCTCGAGGCTCGTGGTATCAACGCCCTGGTCCGCGAGCTTACTAATCTCCTCGTCCAGCCGACCCGAGAGCCCTTCTGACTTTTCAACGTAGTTTCCGATCCTTGCAGTGAGCATGTACC
>CBDUQO010000228.1:0-3390 GCA_965369365.1 uncultured Methanosarcinales archaeon | reverse complement strand
ATTCTTGATTTTGATAAAATCCGGGAAGAGTATTTAAAGGCTGTGCCTGTGTTCGGGCTGTGATTTGTGGGTGCGGAGGGGGTGCGCGCGGTCAACCCTCCGGGAACATTGGGTCATGGATCGGTGCGCAGGGGTTGAGGGGCGGATAAGCGCACGTGGTGGGGCACCGATGTTTTGACTATGAAAAGATTATATATTACCAACAGAAATACTTTATTAAATCGCCGCAATTGGGTTTTTATCGACGTGTTGCGGTTCGCTCTACCTCTCATTTTTGAAACGTTGCCGATTTGTGCCGCAAATCGTTCAATGTGTTCAATATATCCCTGAAATGGACTTTTGAAACACGTACGGGTTTATTACAGATGGAGTTCATATTAACTATTGGAGCAACCACATGGCTAAATATACATCATTCGCGGTAAGATTGCCAGAAGGCGCAATCAATGAAATGGAGGAACTCGCCGGCGCACAGTACATGCCGACGCGCACGATGGTACGTGCATGGATTATGCAACGTTTGGAGACAGAACGAATGAATGAAAAGCCCGCGACTGGTACAGCGTTTGGAGACAACATACCAGCAGCGGCAGCACAACGCACCCAAAACGGAGTGGTTGCAGATGCCTAAACGCAGCGATTCTACTAAAACCTTCCGCGCCAAATTGCAGCACGCTGGGGCGGGGCTTTATGCGTGCATCGCAATTGGAGATGGTGACCTCTCATTCGTTGATTCCGATACTGAGTGGCTCACGATCGAGAAGAAACCGATTGAAGGCGGACTGATCATGGAAATCCGGGGATCAGAGCGATGAATGCACCGGAGGACATCGTGATCGAGCGGGACTCTAACGGGCGCATGGCAGACGTGATTTGTACGATCGGAGTGCACGACTTGGCTTTTTTGGATATCGGCACCACCAGGATCGGGCTTTTGACCGAGCATGTAACAAACGGGATTATACTGCGCATATCGAATAATAAAGAACATAATAAAATGGAGGCAAGCCGAATCGCTATTCGGCGCTCGCCCCGTGGTGATTTAATCAGCGTAAAAGCTAGGATCGTAGCAGCCGATCTGCGGTTTGTCGATCCGGACGCCCGATTGTTCGAAAAAACGGTGACACGGGTCGGAGCAGAATTGATTATCCGATTGACCATCAAAAAAAGCTCCGAGGGGGAGGTCGAGCCATGAAAAAAGACACGACGGCACCCGCCACAGGTGCCGACACCAAAGACTCAGATAGTGGTAAATCTGTTTTAATTGGATATAAATCTTCCGCACTGAGCGAGAATGCCGCGGCGGCGGTGTTGCGATGGATGATGGGACGGCGGTGATCATGGCGGATATTGAACAGATCAAAGATGCCATCGACCTCCGTGACCTGATAAGCAAGTCCTGCAAACTTGATAGCAGCGGCAGAGGCGCACACGAAAACAAGCACGGCAGCGAGTCCGGGAACTGCCTGTATGTCAATGATGACGGCTGGTATTGCCACCATTGCCACGCGGGGGGGGACGCTTTAAGCTGGATCATGGACCGCGATAATATGGACTTTCCGGATGCGCTCCAGAACGCGGCAGAGATCGCAGGAATACCACTTACCAGCAGCGATCCGGCGGCAGAGATCGGGAGGCGGGCGGTCTTCGATGTGCTGAAGGCGGCAGCGGTTCACTTCAACGAGAACCTCACAGACGCACACAGAGCCGATATAAGCGCTAAGTGGGGAATCACAGACCAAACCATTGATGACAGGTTGATCGGCATAGCACGGAACGATGAGGCTCTTGAGGCGTATCTCAAACAACATGGCTTCACACGTGACCAGATGCTAAAGTCCGGGCTGTTCTTTGATTGGAGCGACACGCTAAAACCACACTTTCAGGGGCGGTATGTGTTTCCGTACTGGAAGAGTGGCACGGTTCGGTACATGATCGCAAGGCAGACCGACCACACACCGAAAGGAAATTATGAAGCGGCTAAATACAAAAAACTGCTCACACACAGCGATAAACGCCAGTACGTGAGCGAACACGTCAGGAACGACACGCTTTACGGTGTGGATTCACTGCGGGGCGTATCTGATTGGTGCATGATCACAGAAGGGGTCACCGACTGCATTATGGCAATGCAGGCAGGGATACCGTGTATCAGTCCGGTAACGGTCAGATTCAGGAAGGAAGACCACAACCGGATTCTAAAACTCGTTAAACGGTTTGACACGGTTTATATCTGCAACGACAACGAAGATAATGAGGCAGGGCTGGAGGGTGCAATCGGGACGGCTGAATATCTCGAAGCGAACGCGATCACAACCAGACTGGTCACACTACCGCGTCCGGACGGGGTTGAGAAGATCGACCTTGCGGAATACCTGCGGGACCATGACATAGATGAGTTCAAGGCATTGTTTGATGCCGCAGCGTCGGTCTGGTCGATCAAACTGTCCATGCAGCCAGTGAGTGATGACACGGTCGAGAACGTCAAGACGGCACGACGGTTTGTAGTCGGTGGACTGGAGCAGATGGATGCAGCGGAGCGAGTGGCGTTCATCGAGTCGGACGTTAAGGCGCACTTCGGTCTTTCGGATGATGTGATATCAGAGATGGTCAAGGCTACACCGGCACCGAATGGCGATATGTCGAGCACCGACCGACTTATTGAGTTAGGAAAGCAGGACGCTGTGTTATTCCATACGCCAGACGATACGTGTTATGCGGCGATCAAACTCGACTCTGGCGGGTCGGCTATCTATCCACTTGACGAGAAGAGCCGGCAGTTTAAGAAGATACTGAAGCACAGATATTACAATACGACCGGAAAAGCGCCGACAGTAGAGCCGATGAAGGCAGCTATCGGAGTACTGGAGAGCATAGCAGCGTTCGAGGGCGAGACAATTGAATTACATAACAGAGTTGCGTGGCACAACGCCAACATCTGCTATGATCTAACAAACACCAAATATGAGGCGATTGAGATCACAACGCAGGGATGGGATCTGATGGCACCGGGGCACATACTATTCAGGCGGTTTGGTCATCAGATACCGCAAGCGCGCCCGGTACCGGGTGGTGATGTGTGGCGACTATACGAGTTCGCTAACGTGCCCAAATCTGACCAGCTTCTTGATATGGTGTATCTCATATCGTGCTTGGTGCCTGGGATTCCGCACCCCATATCGATCACGACCGGCGAGCACGGATCGACGAAGACAACCGCGGGTAAGATGAAAAAGGCGTTGATCGATCCGAGCGATCTGGACGTGATTGCGTTGCAGCCAAACGAGGAGCGGATGGTACAGATGTTATATCACCACTGGTTTATAATATTCGACAACGTGACATATCTGCAACAGTGGCAATCTGACGTGCTATGCAGGGCGTGTACTG
>CBDUQO010000227.1:0-3403 GCA_965369365.1 uncultured Methanosarcinales archaeon | reverse complement strand
TTTCCTGGCTTTGATTTTGAAATACCCTTGATCGCACATACTTCATCATCGATAATCACGTATCTACCTTCTCTAAGATTCCGAACTTCGGTCTGTTCCTTCATGGTACATCTCCTTATGTCGCTGTTAAGCAGTGATCATAAATCCGCGGCGGTGTACTTAAAATTATGCCGCCAAAATGCCTGGAATGTGATATAAGAATGGGCATATACATGAACATGGTGGCGACACCATCATGCCTGCTAATGATTGGGTTCACTTTAGCACCTTTCCTGTTTCGATATGCCATAGATGTAGATCCAGTTCCGCCAGATTCATGTCTGCTTCTGCCGCAATTTTCCCGAGCAACTCTTCAATTTCCATATATCTCGTTTTTGTGAGTGTTTTTGGCTTTTCAATCAGCCCACACCTTGCCAAAAGATCGATTATATGAAAATCCACGATCGCTGAATTTTTGTAGCCAATATTCCTGAGAAAATGGCTCGCTTCTTTGTAGCCAATCCCTTTCACATTCTTAACCAGCCACTCTCTTGATCCATATTCATCGTCAAAAGACTCAATAGTCTCTTTTAACGAATCTTTGTACCTTCTTGCCTCCACAATATATTTTGCTCTGATATTTGGGTAACGGTAACCAAGTTCTTTAAGTTTATCTGCTAATTGTGGCTCAGAAAGAATTAAAAACCCATTCCCAATCGTTTCCTGAATTTCTATGCTCTTTTCAGCAGCAAAATTAGCGGTCAAGATGCAGAAACAGAGCTCTTTAAAAAGTTCGCCACACAGGTTTTTCCCGAGTTCCTCAAACTCCTTTATGCGAGTATCCACTAGTGTAGTCAACTCCGTATCAACCATCTGGCGCTCGATTGCTTGTAGCAAGTTATATAGGGTCATAGCCTCATCTGCCACCCCGGGTTCTCCACCAGGTTTTTGGTAACATCTGCCGGCGAATTATTCTCAATGTAATAACTCCCCGAACCTGTTTTATTGTTTTCATTGTCGATCTCGTGAAATCGTGAAATCACATGGTTTTTTTCGCCTCAACTAAACACATATATTTCCCGGAGCAATATTACGTTTTACCACCGCCATAGTCGATGAGCGTAACATTTTCGCGTATGGACCGGGAGATATTGATTGCAAACGCTTCAGCACCCCTGATTCGGACTTTGTTGCAGCATCTGCTTGATACCGCCACGCAACGCATGTACGAAAGTATCTGCCCGCCCAATCACCGAAACAGCGATTCTAAGCTCATGAACGCGCTGGGCAAAGGTTCTGCTCGTATATGCTCCGATTCTTGTGTCGATAAGTCCAGTCTGCGGGAGTATTGGAAGATACAGTATCCTCACACCTTTCCTAACCATCCGCCGCATGTATTGCAGGCTTGTCTCCTGTACGCCGATGTCGTCAAGTAGCACGCCGGTGCCGGTCTCAGGAGGCATGCCGGTCAGTATGATCAGTTGCCGCTCGCCGTTCCGAATATCCCACCTCATACGAAGCAGCGATGCAAGCGCAAGATCGAGCCTGCAACATCCTGCGCCGTCTGCTGCAAGCAATGCCTCATAATCGATGTCACCATGAATATCGATATTTGCACTGACATCTGATCCGAAGGTGATGAGCGATCTGGTCTCAGCATCGCATATCTCCTCAAGCAGCGCGATCGCAGCGATCTTTGCAAACGCCGATGGCGCGTCCTTGCCAGGCACCTCGCGCCCGATCATCCTGGTTCTTGCCCACGCGGTCATCCGGTCCGAGTTATCAAGCATGACCGCAAGATGCAGCGCGGGCTTGCTCCGCACCTTCGATCTTCCAATGACCGCATCCATCCGCCGCCCCCGGGTGCAGAACTCCTGCTGCGTGCGATTGACCGCAATGATGCCAGCGCCGCCGTACGGCTGGTATTTCATTCGTTCGAGTGACGGAGGTATATAATAATCTTTTTTGAGCAGATCACCACCAATATTCCTACAATTATCAATTATCGTTCGGTAAATTCGGGGCTTACGCTTTTCAAGGAATTGCGCGCAATATGTCAGTGTGCCAGCCACGAGATCATCTGTAGATTCGTCTACTATGTTGTTGATGTGCATTTTTGTCCCCCACCTCTCCTATTTTATTTACGAAAAAGTATATCGCCAGACCCCACCCGAAGGGCAGTTTTACTCGATTTTTGTGAAAAAATCGTTTTTATGTATACATGAGACAATTCTTAATCCATGTCCTCGGTTCCATTGTGCCGGATAAAATCTCTGCACAGATTTGTACCAAATTTATCCACAATTCCCCGCGCATATACTCTCACAGCGTATCTCCAACCGAGATCACCAGTTCCTGCACCCGGTGCAGTGAATGTGGGTCGGTCTCGTCCGCAATGATCGTGCTCTGGTGGAATGCAGCATCCATGAACGCACTGACATGATCTGAGCCTTGTTTCATGGAAAGCTCGCAGTATCGAGCCATTCTGATGACTCCGTCGGTAGATAATCCCTGTGGAATCCCGCGATCCTTCTTCCAGATCGCTCGAGTCTCATCTGCGAATGTGAGTATGCCTTCGACCACTTTTTCATCGAGATCGGGCGTGATCGATGTAAGCAGCGTTCTCTCTGTGGAACTGCTCGGATAACTGATGTCTATCGGGACAAAACGCCTTTTCAATGCACTGCTAAGCCGATACGTCCCTTCGTCCCCGAAATTCGCTGTCGCAATTAGTACCCATCCATCAGGCTTCGTAAGGGTCGTTTCCTTGTATTCGAGCGGCAGTTTTCCAAGTGAGAGTAGCATAAAGAGACCTGAGTACGCAGAACTCGGCGCACGCGTGAACTCGTCGATCAAGAGATTTTTACGGTCAAAGACCGCCCGCGCGACGATTCCATGCTTGTACACAAACTGCTCTGCAAGCGCAGAGTTGCCAGACATCGAGAGTGGATGAAATCCACCGATGATATGGTACTCGTTCATCCCTTCAGTGCCCTCGATCTCGTAGAACGTATCCTCACCTCCGCCGATGTATGTCAAAATATGTTCTGCGATCGTTGTTTTCCCGTTGCCCGGTGGACCGTACAGCAGGATCGGATAACCAAGATCAATATACCGTAACGCCCGTATGATGGCGTCATCGTGTCCTTTGATCGTGCATGTCTCAAGGATCTTGAGATAATCGTCTGTTGTCAGCATTTATTTGAATGAAAACTCCACATTCCGCTCTATTTGGTGTAACAATTCTTCAGCATCGTCTTTCGACCCGTAATCGTACTTTGAGACGAGTAAATCCAGCTCATTCCGGAATTTACCGACTCCCTGTACGCACGCCAGTCGATTCAAATCCCCATTCTTGAATTCACTCTGAAAGCTATTCATCCCATTTAATATTGAGTTGTAGGGATTTTCCAATTCTTCTACA
>CBDUQO010000226.1:0-3458 GCA_965369365.1 uncultured Methanosarcinales archaeon | reverse complement strand
ATCTCCTAAATCAAAGTGGAAAGATTCGGATAAAATGGGCAACCTCTTTATAAGCATTGGTCACTGCAACTCAAGATACCAGAGAGCCACAATTAACCCTGGCTCATCTCGCGCAGCGTCGCGCCAAACTCGGATTCCACGATGTGATTGACACCAAGCGTCTTTGGGTGCAGATCAATCTCGACCATGACTGCATCATGACCCATCTCTTTTAGGGGGAGCACCTGCCGCGGTCCGTTGGTGACTGATATGACTTCCATGCCGGACAGCGCGTCCATCGGAACGGCGTGCGGAACTCCTGATATGATCGCAAAATCGAACCCGGGGTATTTCTCACCGATAATCTTCCCGGCACGTTCTCCGGTAATCGGATACTCGTCCAGTCCGCCGACGATCTCGTGAATCTCCACGCCCGCGCTCGATAGATCACGCAGGATATCTTCTGCATACCCCCTCACTCGCGGAAGACCGATATCCGTGCTTAGATTTGCGATATTAACGATCCTGGAATCAGAACCGATCTGCTCTGCAACCTCGCAGACCGCAAGCGGGATGTCAGCAAACATGTATGCAGTCTCTTTCTTTGCATTCAGTATGTTTATACAGTTTTTCCCGGCTTTTAACAAATCAAGGACATGTTCTGCAACCCGGTATTTGGTGTCGCCGCGGGATGGTTCAAGATACTCCTTGCTTGCTGCCCCGTGTCTCTGTTCGAGCGCGGTTGCCTCTTTGAGCAGGATCTCCTGCCGTTTTAGCTCGGCGTCATCGATGATACCGACGTCCCGGGCGGCTTCGAGCGTCAGGATCACCCCGTGGGTGTTCTCATGGTACCCGGCATGTACCTCGACCACGATGACCGGAATATCGGTGTCGACGTCCTCGATCGCCTGGTGAAGGTCCTCTCCTATGATCATGCTGGTACATGTCCCAACGATTCCAATGCGCTTTGGGTGCCAGAGGTCGATCACCTTCTCAAGCATCGACGCGAGCAGTTCGCGCCCGCCAAACACAAAATCGGTGTCATCCATTGCTGTTGTGACCACCCGCAAATCGTCCTCCTCAAGGAGGCGGGCGTGCTTGAACGAGCATCCGGGCGGACCGTGCAGGATCGCCACGTCAGTGTCCAGATCGCGCAACGTGTATAGCGCAGCAACGATCGCACTCGGACGCGGGTGCATTATCTTGATCTTGTCCATTGTGCAAATCTTGGTACCTATTGTATTAATATTTGTTATTCAGGGCAACTATTCTGACCCTTAGACCGTAGATCACATATCACACATCACATCGCGGATCACGTATCACGTATCACGTATCACGTATCACGTATCACCTACCAGGATGCACCAAACGCGCTCCCCCCACACACCGCACAAGCGGCTTTGCGATGTGTCGTCTCGCACATGGCGGTACCTCGTACCAGCCAATATCAAGATCCCGCTTGATCAGCACCCGGTCAGGCGTGCTTGCTGTGCTCCCGCATTGCTTGCATCGATAACCCTGCCCGACACCAGCCGATTTCATGCGTCTACCACACGCACACACCGGATTTGTAACGTCATATCCGGTAGCCAGATGCTCGATCTTTATCTTTTCGAGGTGGACGGTTTCGTTGCTGACGCTTCCGCACACAACAACAACGTCTCCAGCTATCAGTTTCCTGACAGTCTCCCGAAAGTTTTTTGTTGGCTCAAATGCTGCGCAATCGATCGTTGTTCCGGACTTGTCTACTATTTTGAAGATTACGTGCCCACCATGAATTGTTCGCGGCGGATCGCATACTATTCCATCCAGAATGTATGAACACCCGTCAGACACCTGATCTATCGGCAGTCCCACGCTCATAAGATGCATATCGGTTCCCTGGTTTGTCCGAAATATAACAGCGCGTTCGACAGGTTCTGACAGGATGCAGTTGAACGCATCGAGAACTCCATCCATCTCGCCGCGAATTCCAAATAACACAGGGTCGTTTCCGTGGGGCACACAAACTATCGTATCATTTGCAATATCAACGGTATCCCATGTTCGCGGGTATGTTTGCAGGTCTGCTTCCCTGATACTCTCTGCATCAACATCCCTCATCATGCCAGCGCTGGCGCGACCCGGTTCCCGGTATGCGATCAGCTCAAATGTGTGATCAGGGATGCCGTTTAGTGCGATGCCTGCTGCTGCAAGCGCGCCGATCAGACCACGCCCGTTCTTGAATTCGTGAGAACCGATCTTGTGCGCGTTGATCAGATGTTTCGCATCCTCGATCCGGAGAATATCCTGTATCGCTCGTCTTGAAAATGATTTCAGGTCGTCCCGCATACCCTCCGATGCGCCATTTAGAAATACCACGCCAGGATTTGTGTTTTCATCTGATAACTTCGATTGGTCTGCTACTTCATCCAGAACTATTTTTTTTACCGTATCCAGCCGGCTATCATCAATCTCGATGCTGAGCGCGATCGCACCGTTTCCCCGGGTTTTGTACTTGATGTTTGGGTTCAGCCGAATTAAAAGCGGGTAATCAGCAAAAGTTCCGTATTCTTGCAGTTTTTCCATCAGCACTGCTGCAAGATACGTTGTGCAACCGCCTTCAGTTCGTGAGTCGGTGTCATCGATTCCAATAATCATCATGCTTGATCACTCTCTGGCTATGCGAAGATGTTAATATAGCTGTTGCCATGTTATGCGCATGGCTGATGATATCATTCAACCAAAATACACAGACGGCTTGGTGCATGTAGTCGTTCAAGACGCGCAGACAAACGAGGTCTTAATGTGTGCGTACATGAACAAAGAGGCATTCAAACTGACACAAGAGACAAATATAGCGCATTACTGGAGCAGAAGCCGACAGAAGCTCTGGAAGAAGGGAGAAAGTTCAGGACACCTCCAGAAGGTGCAGGAAATCCTGATAGACTGCGATTGCGACGACCTGCTGCTCAGAGTCGAACAGATCGGCGGAGCATGTCATATGGGGTATAGATCATGCTTTTATCGGAGCATTGACGGCGAGGTCGTTGGCGAGAAGGTGTTTGATCCGGATGATGTGTACTGAAGTTTATTCGCCACATCTTCCATCATTTTATCCCCGATCCGTTTTCAATTCCCGAATGCTTGCAAGCATTCCGACAATTGCGAACATTGCAGCGGAGTTTAACATTTTTCCGGCGTTTTCTCGTGTTAACAGAGTTACCTCTCTGCCGAGTTTTTGCAATATCTGCACCATGCGCTTGTTGTGAGTTTTTTTGCTCATTTATGACTCAACTTTGGGAATTATATTTTAATCCAATAATTGACAGCTTGCACCCCATTTCTGCCACACCTGCCTGCATTTTCTTGCATGTATCTGCGGTTAACAGAACTGGTCGAAGAGATAGTAATCGGGAAGTAGCGAAAAGTCAATATAATTGGTAACTACTCACCCCCTCTAATCGGGGATGCCGATAGCGAAAAGTCGTTTGCTT
>CBDUQO010000225.1:0-3481 GCA_965369365.1 uncultured Methanosarcinales archaeon | reverse complement strand
TCGTACACTGTTACTGTTACCTATGCGAACCATTCGGTTGCCGCGGGGGCGGTGTATGAGTACTGTTTCGAAAAATCCGGAACATACGAAGTGGCTGGAACCGTAAACTCATCGGTCAGCATAACGGTGCAACAGGACAATCACGAGTACGGATACGTATCAAAACTCCGCGTCACTATGTCGCTTGGTCCGGGAAGCGAGGACATCGATCTGTCACAATTGATCGTGTACTTGTCAGATGCAACGCATACCGCGGATGTCAATTACCATCTTGGGACGAGAGATGGGATATATTTTTCGAATAATACTGCAACCGAGGAGTATTTTTCAATTAGCCCGATACGGATCAGGGATGACACCTCCTTCGATGCGACCCAGCCGGTGCTTCGAAGCGGGGATGTGATGGAGGTGACCCTGGATGTGCGGAAGGTCTTCAAGTATGGGGGTGCATACCCGGATCCCACATACACAGGAATTGCCACCCGGACATCTCTTGATCTGCAGATCAGACCTGAGGCGGGATCGCTTGTGATACTCGAGATCACAACCCCCGGGTCGTACTTCAAGTCCAAGTACATACAGCTCCTGGTATGAGATTTGATGGAAGCTTACATCCTTGATCTTGATGGTGTGATCTATCGCGGCAGCAATCTAATCGACGGAGCAGTTGATGCAGTCAACCGGCTGCAAGACCGTGCAAAAGTGCTCTTCCTGACAAACAACTCGACCAAGAGCAGGGCTTCTGCTGCAGCACGGCTGGAGGCAGCAGGCATCCGGTGTGGGGCGGGTGACATTATCACGGCTGGATATGCCACTGCTGTTTACATCCGGAAATGTTACGGTGCAAGTGATGTATACCCGATCGGTGAAGCGGGATTGATCGAGGAACTGAAAGCCGAAGGGCATGTGATCAGCGAGGATGCTCGTTTCGTTGTTGTCGGGCTTGATCGCGACTTTAATTATGAGAAATTGAGAATCGGACTTCAGAACATCACGAATGGCGCAAGATTCATCGCGACGAACACTGATCCGGTTCTTCCGACCGAATCTGGTTTCGTGCCGGGAGCGGGTGCGATCGTGCGTGCGCTTGAGACTGCATCAGGCAAGTCGCCGCTCGTGATCGGTAAACCGAACCAGCCAATCATGGATATCGCGATTGATCATCTTGGGCTGGATGTAAGCGAATGCACGGTTATTGGCGACCGCCTCGATACCGACATCCTTGCCGGCATCAGGTGCGGCATGAGGACTGTGCTTGTGCTCTCAGGGGTCGAGACACGGGATAGTCTTGAGCGGTCCGATATCGAGCCGGACATTGTGGTTCGGAGTATAAAGGAGCTTTTGGTAGCGTCCGAGGGCGATGAATAGATCACGGGAATGTTTTATGTGGGATAAGTTCTTGTATCTGACATTCCGCAGGTCGCCATTTATTTTTCATAATTTCTGCTGATAGCGGTTTTGAACATCTGAAAAATATTATTTTTATACGGTGGTGGACAACCTGTCCAATTTCAACAGAGGATGCTTTACATGATTATGTAATAAATATGTATTTTAATAAAGAGATTATCTTCAAAAACCAAAAATCGCAAGCAATAGCCACTATTCGCCATTTACAAAAAATAGATCTTTTTGCAAAAACACGTGCGGAATGTCAGCTGTATGCGATCTTGGGGATTTTCGATGTTTTTAGAAGCCCCAGCCGTTCCACTCCCGACTAAGTCGGAGCCATCCGATGCACTGGAGGCGGGGGCGATATGGGGTATGACGAGCGCGGACAGGTGTGCGGTGGGCGTGTGTGTGTGTTCGCCGAAGGCGGCACGAATTCTGCTTATCGTTTTTGCAGGTGTATAAAGTTGTCCGATAGGGCAATTTGGGCATGGCATGGCGAAGCCTTATACCCGCGGTTATGCGCGACGAACGTAGTGAGCGCAGTCGGCAAAGGGGTGCTACCATATAAACTCTTATAATATTCAAACTATTGTTTGGATATTTTCATTTCTTCTTCATAAAAGCATAGTTTGCAAGATGAGGTGCAAATTTACCGCTGATTTCTATCGTCTTTAATTCTTTTATGTTGAAGTATGGTTCGAAAAGGTCTCTTAATTCATCTTCAGAGGAAAAATACAAAATAGTACCCAGTGGAGTTTCTCTGTATTTTCCTGAGCCGCCAAACTGAGGATCCTTCTCACTGAAACAAACAGAAAGATAATTCCCTCCTGGATTAAGTATTCTATACACATTTTCAACATATTTCTTCCTTTTCTCCGGGTATGTGTGATGCAACAACTCCCAGTCGTAAGCAAAGTCAAAAGTTTGTTTAACTTCATCCAAATCACCAAGAACATCGGCAACAAGAAAATTGCACTTGACTCTTTTCTTCTTTGCATTTTCTTTGGCAGTTTGTATAGCCGAGGGGGAAATGTCAATTCCAGTAACATCAAATCCTACACTGGCAAGATAAATAGCATAATTGCCAGCACCACAGCCAAAATCAATGGTTTTGCAGGGTTTCACTTTTCCACTCTCGATCAACTCAACTAAAGCGTCCGGCGGAGTCTCAATATTCCAGGGAATTTCTTCCAGAGGCATATTTCTATAAATTTTATCCATTTCAACCTGTTTCATAGCATCCTCCATATATCGTATTTGTTTTACAAAGTTTTATAAATTTGTACCTCGAAGCCGATTGTGTATAGCTGCTGGCGGGGTATGTGAAGGGCCGCGAAGCGCATCCTTTTGGGTGCAGCGGATCGAAACGAACTTATCGAGGAGCGTAGCCCCGCCACCCGGTAAGCAAAATGGGCAAGCGTTGCGTTCACCGAAGGTGGCGCGAATTTTGTTTATCTTTAGCATCTCTGTAATACTTCGTGATTCTCCCATTTTATCACCATATTCGGTGTTATTTATTTCTCTTACTGCTTGCATGCGATATATATTTCTAACCCACCCCACAAAAACACGCCAGCCACGCGACCACCCCGACCTCCGCGGGCATCGTGATACCCCTTGAAGTCACCAAACCCCTGACTCAAGTCCAATATCTGTACATCGCACTTCTACATTCGATCTGGCTGCACCAATACTTCGCGTTTGACCCGCCAGCAACAAACCCACGAATTGATCGTGGCAGAGTTCTCCGCGTTCCATGCTGGATAAATCGAAATTCGTCTTACATAAAGACCCCCTCACAAGTGGTACGCTCAGCACCAGTGCGGCGAGACCACCCCACAAACCCACACGTACAGGAGACTGATCGAAAACCCGAACAGAAAATAACTGACGGATCAGGCTTAAAAGGATTGATGACCAATCTTCTTGGGAAGGCAGGTGGTTGATATGAAAGGTAGCGATAATGAAACAAGAACTCCAAATCTCCTCATAACTGAAAAAAGCCCGTACCTGCTCCAGCATGCCTATAACCCAGTTAACTGGCATCCATGGGGAAAAGATGCTCTACAACGTGCGAGAGTTGAGGATA
>CBDUQO010000224.1:0-3494 GCA_965369365.1 uncultured Methanosarcinales archaeon | reverse complement strand
CTGCGACCGGGTTACGATATGCTGATGTATTACAAGCCTGATCAATGAATCCACGGATTTGGGGGCGCGGGATGGATGGTTTTTGGCGCGTCTGCTACTCGTGGCAATCCCGGAAATTCAGGAAAAATCAAAAACCGCAAGGCATTTTACCCGCCGGACCAAAACCACCACCATGAACCAACCAGTCGTTGCAATCATGCGCCCTGATATGCACCTCGATTCCTCGATCGAACTTGCGCGTTCACATGGATTTGATGTGATCGCAGCACCGATGATCGAACTTGAGAGTTACCATGACGACCGTTTCGACGGGTTTGCGGAGCGCGTGTTTGCGCATGAATCGGACATTGTGGTATTTACCAGCGCAAACGGCATCGCGTTCACGCTGCAGAATATTTTGGATATTTCAGGATTTATCGATGCGTTAAACCGGACGTGCGTTGTTGCCATTGGGTCAAAGACGAAGAAAGCACTTGAAGAGCAAGGTATCACTGTTTCCATGGTGCCTGACTCTTTCAGTTCTGAAGGGATCACAGAAATGCTTGGCGAGACCGATGGCGAGGTTTTCCAGGTCATTGAGGTGGTGCGGAGTGCGCACGGCGATCCCACACTGATCACATCACTTTCCAGTCGTGCTGCGATTACGGTACACGAGACCGTGGTGTACCGACTGGTGCTTCCGGATGACGGCAGGCAGCAGCGGATGATTGAGGAAACGCTTGCAGGCAGGATCGACGCGTTCGCATTCACAAGTGCGATGACCGTTCACAACTTCATGAAGGTTGCACGCAGCATTAATGGCGAATCCATGGTCGTTAATATGCTAAACGAGCGAATCGTTGCTGCAATCGGACCACCGACAGCAGAGACGTTGCAACAGTATGGTGTGAAGGTGCAGGTCGTGCCAGATCGGTTTTTATTCAAAGATATGATCGATGCGCTGGAGACGTGCGTATAAACGCCTGTTTGTGGTGACTAAAACCACAACCCCCGTTCCCTAAGAAGAACGGTTCTCTTGCGCTTTATACCCCTGCTTTGCCCCGGTATGCGTAACAATCCCGTGCGCTCTGCAGAACCGGCTCAGCATCCTGTAGAACACTTCGTGATCTTTTGCCGTGATCACGGCGTTTCTGTGCGCTATCATCAGAATGTCGGGATAGCTGCCACGCAGGATCGTTTCCGCACGGACGATATCTGCGATACGGTCGATCGCGCCGGCATCATCCGCACACCAGACCGGAAACTCGATCCGGCTTGGGAGATCGCCCATTCGCATGTAAAAGAAGGCGACACTGTCTCTGTACCTGATATATGTGTCGAGCACCGACGGACCGTCTGTTCCGCGGCGGTCGTCCCGGTTACAGATAAACGCCTTTGTCCGGTCGCCCCAGTTCAGTTCATCTGCGAACAACACCGGGTCGAAGAGTTTTTTCGTCTCTTTCAAGCGGCAAATGTGTCGTATCATAGTCACGACGTCTCTCTGCACGCTCACATCCACATACCCGATTATCGGGTTTCCTGTCTTTTTTGAAGTGTCGAGCAATTTCATCATCGCATCGAGATATATGTCCTTCAGATTCTTGCGCAGCGCATTGATGTGTGAGGGCACCAGCGTTCCATCGAGCAGCAGGTAAATCCGGTCGTTTGTGCGCATCAGGTCAATCAGAGCGTCGCATTCAAGAGCGAATCGTCTGGCATCCACAAACTCCTTTCCGTATGCATACACGCCTGCGTCCGCGAACTCATCCGGTGTAATCAGGGTGGCGCTTGTTCCCTGTGCGTACTCGCGGTCTATCGTATGCCTGTTGTATATGCTACCGACCTGCACGGCTGCAATTGGAAGACCGTAGTTCTTGTCAGGGTATATCTGGCTGCCATCTGCCGATCCGACGGTGACGCCGGAAAGCACGCCGTCCACCCAGCTAATTGCATCCTCCCGATTCTTCCATGATGTGGCTGGAGGGAAGCGTCTGATGACCGCTCCGGTCTCGAAGAGTTTTGCGCCGCTGTACTGCGGAAGCGAATCGTTCAGGGATGTGTCTGCGTGATCCATATCCAGGAGTGCTTTTTTATATTCTTCAAGTTCACCTGATGTCTCGCGTTCGTAGTTTATGATGGCATCCTTCCTTGCTTCGAACTCGGATGACAGGTCTCGGATGTTTAGCATGAACACCAATTCTTCCCCGATTTGCTTAAACTTATGTTGCGGCTGTTTTTTGTGGAATCCCGGGTGGTCAAATTCACAGGCATCCGCCGTATTCGTGATTTAATCACTTTTTACGGGGAATCTCATGTAACTCAGGATAGCGTGACCACCTCCTTTACTTTCCCGGCAGACCCCTAACCAACCTTAAACCGGAGCAGCGCGGCGATCCCGCCCAGCGCATCAAGACGCGTCCCCGGCTCAAACTCGGAACTGAAGACTACAACCTTACCCTGCGCATGTTCAACCTTCCGCAACAGGGCATCGGCATCGATACCAGACCCGTCTTTCACCTCGCGGAAGCCCCGCAGTGTCTCGTCGACAATCATCAGCGTCTCGACCGCGCCAAACTCGAGCGCGTCCACAACCTCCGCAATCCCATAAGCACACCGCCCATCGACGGCAATCTCGCGCATGAGTAAGTCCATTAGCTCCGCCTCCCTGCCAATCCGCGATTCCTGCACGATCCTATCGACCGCGCCGCGCCGCAGCACCTCCAGAAATCCGGGGGTGCCTGATGACACCGTATCCTCAATTACCGCCCGTGCAGCGATCTCCGGCAAAGCCTCCCGCAGATGTTTCATAAAATCATCTTTGATGAACCCTGGTCCCGCGACGATGATTGCTTGCTGGTCATTTCCGTCCTGCACACGCCCCCTGCCCACGGCTTGATCGAGCGCAGACGAGACCGATACGAAAAAATCGCGTGTAAAATCACCATGCTGTTTTCCTGGTGGCTGGGTGATCTGGGACACCATATCCACCCCAAACTGGCGCACAAGCCCGATGCACGCCTCGCCTGACTCAATCGTCACGATCGTCACACGTGGTCGCTCAGATGCAGCTTTTGCCTCATTGACTCGTTCGAGTTGATCCGGCTTCCAACACTTGCCAATCTCGATTACCCCCCCGGTCTCTATGTTGATAGTATGGTACTCGCCTGCATCGACTCCTTTTTTGATGATGCCGCGCACCCGCAGCCGGTTTGAGAAACGGTGAAACTCCATGCCAGCAACCTCGATGGTGAGGTGCATCGATCTTTTCTCTGCCGATTCGGGGCGGAGCTTGTCGGTTGCACCCTCAACCCGCCTCTTTGTGAATGCCGATACAAGATCCCCGTCTTCGATGATGTACTTCAGATGCCACAGGTCGTCAAGCGACTCCGGCACAAGTTTAATCACGCCACAACGGTTCTTCAGTTTCTGTTTTCCAATCTTCATCGATTGCGTCCCTGCCGTATAATGTACCCTGCACTTACTTAAGACCGGTGATCGCGCCACCCCAACTACTC
>CBDUQO010000223.1:0-3499 GCA_965369365.1 uncultured Methanosarcinales archaeon | reverse complement strand
TCTTGTGGTTACATTGAACCAGAGCGAGACCATGCATGTTCCGGAGGGGGGAATCGAATTTCTGCCGTATCGGAGGTGGGCTCTCGAGGTTGCGCGATGGTGCGGATAGAATAGGTGAAAACCGGATTATGGGATACACCGCTTAACTTCCCACCCCCGCCGCCTTATCGAGCAAAGAGCGCCCACCATCAACACAATCGCAACCGTGCCCGGGATGCGGCGTTTGCTTATGCGAGGATCAGTAGCGGTGCAAGCAGTGCGGATGCATGTCTTATCTGCGATCATCCAAGCCTCATGCTTTTATAGATTCTCTTAGCCATGTTCCAGTAACGATCGGTACTGACCATGCCTTTGCCATAATCTTCATGCCAGGAGGCAGGAACCGGCATATCCCGATACAATGATTTGCGTCTCGCTTCAAGCAGCATCCTTGGAGCTTTCATAAAATCAGCCCCGCAGATAACGCGGTTTCCTGTTTCGGATGACAAGCGCTCCAACCATTCAAGTCCTGTGCAACTTCTCATCAAATGATGGTCAAGAATCAACGTACCGACTTCCATGGATAGTCGCTTAGCATTGCGCCACGCCATTTCAACCTGCTTTTTCGAGAGTTTATTGGGCATATATAGCGGAGGTCCGTCCGCCAGCACAATATCGGGTTTCCAGTCCAGTATTTGAGAGATGGCTTCGCCGTCAAGGAGTTGGGTATCAGAGGTGTGCACAAAGACGCAATCTTCCTCGATCCGGGTCATCATCACTGTCTGCGGATTATTATTTTTGCCCCCGTGGAATACCGGTCTGGAAAAAGTCATCGCTTCATGCGTTATACCTTCTGCTGGAGTCAAATCGTTCTTTAGAATAGTAGAGATAGATTCTACTCGTTTTTCTTCGATCGAATGAAGATGATGCGGGTTCTTAGTCCATATCCTGACATCAGGGTTTAATCCGGTTATTTTTTTGATGTTGAACTGATAAGGATTCGCATCTACTAACGGAATATGATCTCCATGAAAATGACTGATCACGATGTCGGTCGCTTCCGACCATCGTTGCAGGATCTTCTTTTGTAGCCTCTCATCCACTGCTACCTGCAAGGGGTGGGGAAGCAGCCCATATCTATTATAACCCAGTGCGATACCCGGATCAATCAATATCCTCTGCTTCTCGGTCCTTATAAAACAGCAGAGACCTCGTACACCCAACGATTCAGTTCCTATAATCTCTATGTTCATGTTATCACCTTTGTAATGTGTATCCGGGCGCTCCAAATCAGCCCCTCGATCTCATGTTTGTATGTCTATCTCCGGATCTTCGCACGTTCTATATGGTATATGGGGTTGAAATATCCCTGCCAGATGTGCTAACGCAGATATCGCCGTAGATCCGGGGGTTGAGAAACGGGTTGGCGATAACGCGAGTGCATGTGCGTGGGCGAATGCGCAAAGGTGAGGCAGAGGCTTTTGAATAATGGTGATCAAGACTGCAAATAAGTTTTCAGGGAAGTTTCGTTAATCACTCACCGGAAGTATCATCCGGGATCCATGTCTAATACCAAAGACCGGGGAGGTATCCTCATGTTCATAAAAGACCTGAAGAAATGCAAGAAAATAATCGCAGGCGATAATACGACCTTGCGTGAGTTATTAAGCCCTCTGAATGAAAAAGTTTCTACAAGGTACAGTCTTGCTCACGCAACGGTGGAACCCGGTGAAATCACCCACGAACACCGGTTAAAAAGTTCGGAAGTCTACTACATACTGAAAGGAGAGGGAGAGATGTACATAAACGGTGAAAAAGAGAAAGTGCTTTCCGGACAGGTGATTTACATCCCTCCAAACTCAGTTCAACGGATAAAAAATATTGGCACCTGCGAACTGGTCTTCCTCTGCATCGTGGACCCGGCATGGAGAGCAGAAGATGAAGAGATTGGAGGGCTGGCAGAATGATATGTATTTAGCGGAGGTGAACAAACCACGAAATCCCACGAGATTAACACAGAAATCTTGTGGAAATCTGTGTAATCTCAAACCCGCAGGATCACCCGCTTCCACCGATCACCGCGCTGCTCACAAGAATATGCGGCGAACCATCGCTCACAGGTACGGTCTGCCCGCTCTTCCCGCACCACCCCGAATTAAACTCAAGATCATTGCCAACCGCGGTTATATTCTTCAGAATCTCAAGCGTCTGCCCTGAAAGCGACACATCTCGCAGCATCTCACATATCTCGCCATCTCGCACCACGAAACCAAGTTCCGCATTGAACTGGAAGATGCCTTCGCCGGTGTTGACCTGTCCACCGCGCGATCCTTTGAGATAAACCCCGTTCTTGAGTTCTTCTATTATCTCCTCAAATTTCATATTGCCGTTTGCGATGAACGTGTTGCTCATGCGCGGTATTGGGATGGAGCACCCTTGCGCACGTGCGTTTCCTCCGACGCAATCGGGCGCATCACCATTTCCACTTTCGCCAAGTTTGCCAGCGGTTTCCCTTGAATGCAGATACGAGCAGAGCATGCCGTTATCGATCAATGTTGTCCGCTTCGCTGGCACGCCCTCAGCGTCAAACGGGTACTGCCCATACCCGTCCATCGTCGGATCATCATAGACCGTGACGCCGGGCGCTGCGATCGTGCTGCCGATCCTCCCGGCAAGGATCGATGAGTCCTCAAGCACCAGATCAGCCTCGGCGGCATGTCCCACCGCCTCGTGGATAAATACGCCTGCAAGCTCAGGATCGAGCACGCATGGCATTGCGCCGCCCTCTGGCTGGCGTGCGCGGAGCAATTTGACCGCAGTCGTGCCAGCTTCCTCGGCAAGAGCAAGAACGTCGTGTTTTTTGAATAACTCATATCCACAGACTCCAAACCGGCTTTTTCTTCCTGATTGATATGTTGTTCCGTCAGACGCCACCGCAGTGACGGCAAAACCCGTTCGGAAAACACCATGCTCAAGATCAAGCCCTTCCGAATTCTGATACCTGATTTTGGCGTATGACTCCGAGTACATGACCGTTGTGCTTGTGACGCCATCAACACGAGCATGTTGCTCGATATCCCTGATCAACTCAATCTTTTCCTCGATTGGAACATCACCAGGGTTCTCTTTTACAGACTCCCGCACCGATACCGCTTTATTTTTGATTGGAGCAAGTGTCACCTTATCCCGTGGAACCATTCGGTCGATACTTGCGGAAAGCTCCTCTGCCGAGGTCAACGCGGAATTAATGCCTGTTAGGTCATCGGTTGTGACAAGACCCCAAGAACCGCCGGTCAGCGCCCGGATACCCGCGCCGCTCAGAAGATTACTGGCAATCTCCTCGATCTTTCCGTTATCGATCATGATGCTGGTGGAATATCCTGAGATGGTTCGGATATCGTGAAAATCGCAGTGCATGACCGTTTCTGCTCTCTGAGTGCGCATAAATCTTTGGGCGCAGGCAGGGCATGATTCTCCCGGAAATCAACGGCGTCCCGATGAACATAGTATCGCCTACTGC
>CBDUQO010000222.1:0-3502 GCA_965369365.1 uncultured Methanosarcinales archaeon | reverse complement strand
ATGCAGATTCCACTGGATTTTAGCCGCAAGTCACTTGCATGCACATTTAAACGAAAGACGCGATTCCACTCGGACGAGCCAAAAAATAGTAAGGCAGGGAACCCGTATTCAGGTCCCCTCCTATCAATGATTATACCTTCTTCCCTTCTATGTCAACGATGTATACTTCTAAGAGGTCATCGAGCATAGCACCATTGATCCCGAGGTTGTCTGCCGCCTCTGCAAGTTCCCAGTAGTTGGCACCCTTCCTCTCGCAGAACCTGGCCGTATAGACATTCGAGAATGTAAGGGGCATACAAAGTGTGTTCTGAATCCATTTCACAAGGATCCTTGACTGCGTGCCCTTATCCACCTCGGAAAACGAGACATGTGAGTCAAACTCGTTGACGATCTCATGACCGTACTTCCTGAGGAACTTCTGAATCTTGCCGTCGTAATTCTCGCAAATTGCCTGCGCTACCTTGCAAATCGCCGAAAGCGACTTTTTTATGTCGTCATCAGCAACACCATTCGATTTGAGGATGTCGGTTATAGTTCTTATGCGCGAGTTGTCGGGATTGACCATACCGTCATCCATTATCGGTATTCCCGCCAGGTCTTCGACCTCCAGCAGGTTTAAGTCTGCAATACCGTTTGCCAGCCTGCGCGCATCCCTGTACGAATGGTGTGTAAGTTCCGCGAATATGCAATAGACCAGTTCGGTCCAGCGGCTGCTTTCATCTTCCCATTTGTACTCTGCAGGGAGGAGATGCCTGTACTCCGCATAGATCTCCCTGATCCGACCCTCAAGGACGGCAACCCTCTCAGGTTTTGTATCTTTCTCGGATACTTTTTTCATTCGTGCCATTTTTAATGCCTCCAAATATAAAGTTTTGCTACGTTGTAGCACCTTTCCACACAAGTATCTTACGGCATGGTGGTGGTGTGCGGACGTGACCACTGCCGCCATAAGCATCAGTCGGGAGCAGTGTATCAACATCTTCGTTGGTATCTGGACTTATTAAAGCTTGTTGTTTCCCTCTTTGGCAGTAGTGGGCATCAAAAGCCCATAAAATCCCACGTAGTGTCCTATAGTGAGCATTTAACACAACCTCGTGGCGCGATATCCCACTTTTCGAATGATAATGTCCACCCATCCAAATATAAGTGATAACAGAATATATATCGATGTGCTTTCATAAGGTGGGGTGCATGAACCGCTCAACATGACATCGAACAAGAATAACTGCTGGTGATCTGACATGAATATAAAACATTTCATAGCAACGTACATAATCGTGCTCGCCTTCTGGCTACTGCTCTCATCAGTCTTCGACACGTTCCACGTGGGGGCGGGGATTGCGTGTTCGGGGATAGTGGCTTACGCATCCCACGATCTTCTATTTACGGGCACAGGAAACCACGGCTTGACAAAGACTCTGCGGTTCATCGCGTATCTTCCATGGCTCATCTACCAGATCGTGATCGCAAACATCGATGTCGCAAAACGGGCGCTCTCGCCAAGCATGCCAATTGACCCCCGGGTGGTCACGTTCAAGACGATGCTTAAGAGCGATGTGGCGCGCACCGCACTTGCAAACTCGATAACGCTCACCCCCGGAACAGTTACAATTGACATTGTGGACGATATCTTCTATGTTCACGCGATAGCTAAGGAGCCTGCTGACGACCTCCTGGAGGGGGCGATGGAGCGCAGGATTGCACACATATTTATGGAGGACTGATATGGCGGGCACAGAACTCTTTGGGACGATAGAGATGGTGGATGTCTTTCTGGCAATGGCAATCATAATAGTCATCGCAAGCTTTGTGTCGCTCTATCGCGGCATTGAGGGGCCCGGAATCTTCAACCGGATCATCGCAGTAAACGTGATCGGCACCAAAACGATCGTGCTCCTGGTTCTTATCGGGTTCATCTACGAACGACCGGATTTTTTTGATATCGCGCTTCTATATGCGATTCTCAACTTTATTATGACGATAGCAGCGACGAGGTACTAAAAAGAGGAGGAAAATGATGTCCGACACAACAACGATAACAAATGTGCTCACGGTCATGCTCTTGCTGGTAGGTGCATTCTTTATGCTTGCCGGAACGATCGGATTCATTCGGTTTCCTGATTTCTACTCAAGGATGCATGCCACAGGCAAGTGTGATACATTAGGCGAAGGATTGATGCTCGTTGCGTTGATCATCTACGGGGGCGCGACGTTTGTCAGCGTAAAGATCCTCTTCTTGATCATCTTCATCCTGCTTGCGAATCCGACCTCGACTCACGCGATCGCAAAAGCAGCGTACGATGTCGGGCTTGAGCCGTGGAGGAAACTTGATGACGAGGTGGTGTGGCTGAATGCCGGCAATGGTGATACTGACAACACGGGCAACACAGGCAACACGGGCAACACCAGCAAAGACAGAACCAAAGAAGACGGTGGTGAGGTACGATGATCTGGATACTGGATATCACGCTGTTATTCTTCCTTGTAATCTGCGCAATTGCCGCAATCTCAATAAAAGACCTTCTCTCAGCGATCATCATCCTCTCAGCCTACAGCATGATAATGGCGATCGTCTGGGTCGAAATGCACTCGGTCGATGTGGGATTCACCGAAGCTGCTGTCGGCGCGGGGATTACAACAGTCCTCTTCATCGCAACGCTTGCAAGAACCGAAGGGAGGAGTGAAGATTGAAGACGCTTGCACTCTTCGTGGTCGTGATCACAGGCGCGATGCTGATCTATGCGGGGCACGACCTGCCTGCGTTCGGCGACATTGAATCGCCAGCATACCAGGCTCCGATGACGCAGTACTTCATCGAAAAATCCCTGCCGGAATCAGGCGTTACAAACATCGTAACCGCGCTTCTTGCCAGTTACAGGGGTTACGATACGCTCGGGGAGACTGCAGTGATATTCACCGCGGGAATGGCGGTCATGCTGCTCTTAAGGAGGCGTGAAACATGAGCAAAATCCAGGAGAGCGTGATCATCCGAACGGTCGTGCGGATCATGGTCCCGTTCATCGAACTCTTCGCGCTCTATGTTATCATGCACGGCGCAAGCGGACCGGGTGGCGGCTTTCAGGGTGGCGTGATCTTCGGCGCAGCAATCATCCTGTATGCAATGATCTACGGCATCGCCGAAGGAAAGAAGAAGATGTCTGATTCTCTCGACAGGATTCTTGCAAGCGCAGGGCTTACCATCTATGCAGCGACAGGACTTGCATGCATCGTCTGTGGAGGGATGTTCCTGCAGTACAACGCAGTTCCGCTGCTGCCGGATCCTGCTATGGTCTCAAAGTACCTGATCGATCTGGTGGAGATCGGGATCGGTATAACTGTGCTTGCTGTTATGATCTCGCTCTTCTTTGATGTATCACCGCCCGAATCGGAGGCAGAGGAGGCAAAAGAATGAGCGGAGTAATCGATATCGTTTATGCCGAGTACAATTACTGGATCTACGTAACGCTGATGATGATCGGGTTCTATGCGATGATCGCAAAGA
>CBDUQO010000221.1:0-3522 GCA_965369365.1 uncultured Methanosarcinales archaeon | reverse complement strand
CCCCGAATGCCAGATCGACGCCCCCATCCGCTGCGATCGTGCAGGGCAGGTACGCAAAACCAACACCCGGCGCAATCGAGAGAGGAAGCTGCCCGAACCGTCCGTTGACCGCCATTAACTCAGGTACCCCATCCTTTGCATCGAGTTTGAAATCAACCATTGCAACACCGTGCCATTCTATTCCCCCTCATATCCAGTGTAATATTCTTCATCCATCCGTTATAAACGCTTTCCCAAAGTGTGCGTTCCCCACCTGTTGCCGGCTACTCCCTCAACCACCTGTGCATGAAAACCGCTCTTTGCTCGACGTGGTTGAACAGAACCTGCATCTTACATCTTCGCCTCGATAACCTTTATCACATCTTCAGAGATCTCAATCGCCCTTGTCCGTCACCCGCTGACAACAGCCTCAGTCCGGTGCGCCATGCCCCTCATCGTCCCACATCCCACGCTCATCATTGGGCAATCCGGATGTTGGTTTTGTCGGAATCACGACTGCTATTTCTTTCACGTTAACCCAAATTCCACCTTTTTCGATTCATCTCTTGCAAAACACACCTCATGGCTTATCGGAAATAATTTCCGTTGAATTTCCGTTGAATTTCCGTTGAATCGATAGTTCATAGTATGTTAATCTCTTGCTGGTTCCTCGCTGAATCAATATCTTCTTATCGAGCAATGATTTCAGGTCGTTTCTCGCTGTTCTATCTGTTATCGAAAATAGTTCTGCATATTCTTTGCTGGTTATCTTCTTATGCTCCTTTATGTAGATTATTGCTCTTCTTTGCCGTTCGTTTAGCCCTAATGTATCCAAATACGTATCATCGAGTTTCGATTTCCACAATGTAGCAACCAGACTCGTTCCTGTGAATTCAAACGCTGGTTCAGGCAGCCCCCAACCAATACACCACTCTATGATCTTGTTTGTCCCGGTCCCAACCTCTTCAACATACTTGACCCTGAAGAACTGTTTTGCTATCGATGGATTTCTTGGTATGGACTCATTCGCCTGCTTAAGCGTCTCTACAGTCCATCCTTCCGGCAATCCCCCTGGATTCCAGAACTCCATCCGGTCGTCAAATATCCTTACTTGGACATTGGATGTTGTTTCATAGTCCCTGTGGCATATCGCATTTGCAAGCACCTCTCGTATCGCCTTTGGTGGATACTCCCATCGCTCCTGCCGCTGGATTTTCCCATCCTCGATCCATGCAGACAGAGCAATGTTATTGAAAATAAACTTTTCAGCTTCAATTAATTGATTGAACATATCACCATCTACGGTTTTCAGATCTATCATCTCCCCTGTAACGCCCACGCCCTTAAACCTGATGCATTTAACCTCAGATTGCACAAACCTCCACTGCGGATCTTTTCCAAACAACAGGACGGAACCATTTGTTGGTTTTCCAGCTTTCAACAATTTCAACCGCAGCAAAATCTCCTCAACAAGATCGTTTTCATTTATATCCAACCCCCTTCTATGTCTCGCCTCCTTTAAGAACCACCTTACCTTATCTTCGTTGATATCCTCCAAACTCATACCTTCGCAGATCCTTTCATCCCAGTAGACCTTCTCACCACTTTCTTTTGCCAATTTTCTAAGTTCGCTGGAAGAAATTTTTTGATTCGTCTTTCCAACCCTCTTATAAGCATGATTTTTAAAGAACACCGGTTTCTCCTGACGTTCTTCCAATTCAATCGCAACAACATTCTTCTTCCCGACCTCCAGCATCTCCACAGAAGGAAA
The DNA here is from genome assembly GCA_965369365.1 of uncultured Methanosarcinales archaeon. GTDB lineage: Archaea > Halobacteriota > Methanosarcinia > Methanosarcinales > Methanogasteraceae > Methanogaster_D. The sequence goes on along the minus strand of CBDUQO010000221.1, from coordinate 1,772 downwards.
TATCTGCGGGTCGGTATTTCTCTTTATGTAATTCGCCAGCTCTTCAATAGTGTTCTTTCCGATATCCACCCCAATCGGCTCTCCACCATCAGAAACTCCAACCAGGACAACCCCGCCATCCGAATTCGAGAACGCAGAAACCGTCTCTCCGATTTCATCCTTTAATCTCAGGGATTCTTTGAACTCCAGACTTTGTGATTCTCCTCTGCCGGTAAGCTTTTTTAGGTCCATTTATTTATCCCATCTATAGCTATTCATTCTCCAGGCTTTCTAAAAACGCATTCAGCTCATCCACATCTTTAAAAGATCTAACTTTTCCTTCTTTCACTCTTTTTTCCGCCTCTTCCACCCTTTTTATAAATTCCTCTCGAAACATCTCTTCTGGCGGATAGCACTGCTCCTCAAGCGTGTCGGTGACGTTTCGAACCACATTATATCGTATCCTTTCATCCATCATCGGAGCGAGCCGTTCCACAAGTTCTGCCTCACTGATTATATCCTTTCACTGTATAACTTACTACCCACGAGTTTAAAATATCATCCGCACTCAATCTATTTGCCTTCCACCGCCACCAAAACCGCGGTCTCATCCGGATGCCATTCACCCCCACCTTCCACTCCCGCATTCGCTCCTGTCCACCTCCATATCATAGAGCATCGCAAAGAGCAGGAACTGCACACCAACTATGAACAACAGGAATGCAAGGGTCAGTCTGATGAAGAGAGATCCCCCAAGCACAAACTTGTAGTACAGGGAGTAAAGTCCTGCCAATAAACCGATCGGCGTCAGTACAATTCCAAAGATGTAGAACAACACAAGAGGATGGAAACTGAGCACGGCGTACTTCATCTTAAGTCTCCAGAAGAAGTCCGAAAGCAGCATATACGACACCCTGACGATGTACCTGCCATACCGTATCCCGGACTTCTCACGCCCGTATTTCGCAGGCATCACGACATCAAAAACCCGAAATCCGTACACATTCAACCGCACAAGGAGATCGTTGCAGTATCCGTACCACGGATAGATGGAATCCAGATTTATCCGCTCCAGAGCGTTCTTTGATATCGCGGTATAGCCGTTCTGAGGATCCATCATCTGCCAGTATCCGGACCCGATCTTCGTGAGGAACGTGAGGATCGCATTGCCTGTGAATCTCCATCTGCTCATCCCACGCCTGTACTCAGGGCTTAACAACCTGTTTCCTTTCGTATAATCCGCCCTTTTCATTACAATCGGGTCCAGCAGATGCGGGAGCTGCTCAGGGTCCATCTGGTTATCGCCAGCCATCACCGCAACAATATCGATACCATCCTCAAGCGCTCTCTTGTAGCCAGAGACGATCGCCGCTCCAACGCCGCTGTTCTTCTCATGGCGTATAAAAACGATTCGTGAGTCATCGAAACTTTTGATGATATCAGCCGTATCATCGGTAGATCCATCATCGACAGCATATATCGCATCCACATAATCCGGAATAGCTGCCAGTGCCTCCTCTATCAGGTCGCTCTCGTTATGCGCAGGAACCACAACCCCGATCGTGTGTTCTCGATACATCACCCCTCCCGACACTGAAGTGTCAGTTCAAAACAATCAAACACAAGATCCGCGTCATCCGGCTTGCCAGATCGGAGACCCATGCTCTCAACCTCATCTCTCTCCAAGAGTTCATCATACACCGATACATAAAGCCCCTTTCCCATAAGCAACCTGACAAGAGCCAGATTCCTGCTGTGATGCAACTCCTTAACCCCCTCTCTGAATGTTATCC
>CBDUQO010000220.1:0-3529 GCA_965369365.1 uncultured Methanosarcinales archaeon | reverse complement strand
GAAAGAACCGGTAGTGCAAGTTGCGGATTTCAGAAGACATTTTGGGTTGGAAGAAAATGTATGACTGTGCCCTCCGAAAGACCGTGGAAAAGACATTTTTCAAACTTGCAGCAAATAATCGGGAACATCTGGAACGAATCCACAATAAGATCGAAGAAATAAGACGTGACCCACATCGTTACAAAAACCTGAGGAGTCCGTTACAGCACTTGAAACGAGTGCACATAGACAAAAGCTATGTCATTGTATTTTCTGTGGATGATTGTAATAAACTGGTAATAATCGAGGATTACGACCACCACGATAGGATTTACAGACGGTGATACTGGTTCGCAAATCGTAACTCAAAACTCCTTGGTTTTGGTCACAACGGCGGGTTGTTGATGGTGCATAAGTGATCTCATGCAGTACATGATCAACCGCTACGATGTCAAGTACCCAAGCTTCGATATGCACAAGAGTAACGACAGGTGAGGTGACCAAAAAATGGTAACACGAGGCGGGGATATAAAACACTGCATCGAGCACTTCATGCACGACAAGACCGAAACAGGTGCTGCAAAGCTCTTTGTCTGCCTGCAAGACAACCGTGAGGCGATGGTCTGTGACGACGATCTCAAACAGCTGCCGAAACATGGCAGAAGAATGGGACGACACCTGGGCACCGCTGATGGAGGAAATGACCAAACGCCTCAAGATCACGGACCGGGACTCGTACGTGCGAGATGAAGACAAAGTACAATCTGACGCAGTACTGAAGTGCGTTAAGGATATGGGCGCTTGAATGCGCTCATATTTGTTTTCCTTTTTGGTTTGGTTTTTAGTACGTGTTTAGCCGCTCAGCATCGCCATCATCATCTTGAGACTACCCGAGACTCTGCTGCACCCATGTCGCCAGCAGGGTCATGATTCGCTCATGAATTGACGTCCCTTTCCCATGAGCGTCCCCCTGATCTTCCACTGGACTACATGCCCAGCGATTTGTGCCCTTTCCGTCTGTTATTGGTTGGCTCAACACCCGGATGAGTGACAACGCTCATCCACGCCAAGGGCAGATCGAGGTCCGCCTCACTGCATCAGAAGAAGGCAAGATCAACCTGACTGTAAGTGGTGATGGTGTGGGACTGCCTGCCGGGTTCGATATCGATAAAACCGGAACGCTTGGCTTGCGCCTGATAAAGATTCTCACTGAAGACCAGTTACATGGGAACCCTAAAAGCTATCAATGAGGAAGGCACAACCTTTAATATAGAATCCAACATAAGATACTAGGGGCGGGTTGAATGCGGAAAGCGAAGATATTGATTGTTGAGGATGAGGCAGTCGTGGCTGAAAACTTGGAAATGACGATCACCGATGGTGGCTATGATGTGGTCGGGCGCGCCGACAGTGCAGATGCTGCCGTAAATGCCGCAAGTGAACTTAACCCCGACCTGATATTGATGGATATCGTCCTCTCGGGGCAGAAAAACGGCATAGACGCATCCTACGAAATAAAAGAGAAATTTGACATACCAGTTATATTTTTGACCGCATATTCCGATCGTAAATTGGTCGATAGAGCCAAGAGCACCGAGCCTTACGCATACATCGTTAAGCCATTTCAGGAGGGGCAGCTCTTCGCATCAATCGAGATGGCGCTGTATAAAAGCCAGATAGAGAAGAGATTGAAAGAGAGTGAGGCAAAATTCAGAGATCTGACCGAGTTATTGCCGCAAACCGTTTTTGAAACAGACAAACAAGGCAATCTCACATTTACCAACCGTGCTGGATTTGACCGTTTCGGATATACCCAGGATGACTTGGATGATGGTTTAACCACCATTCAAATGATATCTCCTGAAGACCGGGACCTGGCTAAAGAAAATATTGGGAAGGTCATGAAGGGAGAACATCTACATGGCATAGAATACTTGATGCAGAGGAAAGATGGAAGCACGTTCTCTGCTATCGTATATTCTACACCTATTATTCACAAAAACAAACATGTTGGATTGAGGGGAGTCCTTATAGATATTACCGGGCGCAAACAAGCAGAGAAGCGTATCAAAGAGGAATATCGCCGTGCGGAATTTTATATCGACCTCATGAGCCATGACATAAACAACGCAAGTCAGGTCGCGAGTGGATATCTTGATCTATTACTCCAAACGCCGGAGTTCCCTTCCGAATTCAGGAAACCGGTAAAGATCGCTCTTAATCATGTCAAAAAAAGTGCTAACATCATATCTGACGTGAAGACACTCTCAGAGCTTCAGTCAGGTGAGGCGGAACTTGCAAGGATCGACATATACCCGGCGTTTGCAAGCGCAGGCGAGACTGCTATGTCACAATCAGGGGATGTTGAGATCAACTCGAATATAACCGACGGCAGATACTTCATCCGCGGCAATGCAATGCTCTTTAGCGTCTTCTTAAACCTCTTGACCAATGCCGTCAAGTTCGATAAACACGAGATCGTCAAGATCAATGTCGATATCAGTCCGTCAGATGATGACCGGTACTGGAAGCTTGAGTTTAAGGATCGGGGGCGTGGCATCGGCGATCACTATAAGGGGATTATATTCAACCGTCTGGAGCGGGCTGGTGAGAGTGCACAGGGCACTGGTCTTGGGCTTACAATCGTTAAGTACATCGTTGAGAGCTACGGCGGAAGCATCAAAGTGGAAGATCGGGTCAGTGGGGACCGGACGATGGGCAGCAATTTCATCATACTACTTCCAAAGGAGTGATCGATCATGGCAGCGATATTCATTGTGGATGACGAACCGATGCTTCACGAACTCTATAGTGATATTCTTGAGATGAGTGGACATGATATCGTTGCAAATGCGTATGACGGCGATGAGGCAGTCGAAATACTCAAAACAATGGACGAACCTCCTGATATCGTGATTATGGATCACCGAATGCCTGGCAAGGACGGAATCGAGACCACAAAAGAACTGCTGGAGATCAGTCCTGATATAAAAATTATATTTGCAAGTGCGGACGGGGCGATTAAGGATTGTGCACTTGCAGTGGGCGCGTGTGATTTTCTGTCAAAGCCATTTCCCATAAGTGATCTGTTGCTGGAGATCGAAGAGCTAATCGCAGAAATGTAGCCAATCTGTTGATTGGCGTTTTATGTGTAGCCAGATATGCCCCGTAGAATCAGCAACGCATCAAGCGAGGTCACCCGGTCATCCCCGTTCACATCCGCTTCTCGCGTATCCGAAATCGCTCCGACCACCATCAAGAGCGCGATTGCCACATCGGATATGGTGATCGTACCGTCGTGGTTGAGATCACCGCAGATGCCTTCTACCGTTATGATTTTACTGGTTGTGTCGGTTGTGCCGTCACCGTCTGTTACGGTCAGGGTTACGGTGTAACTGCCCGGGATGGTGTAAGCGTGGGTTATTACCGGACACGAGGTGGTGGTTGTGTTTCCGCATCCGTTGTTCCAGTGGTATTCTATAATCCTTCCGGCAAGATAAGTGGAGCTACTGGCGTCGAAGGTTAGGTTTTGATCCACAATCGGGTGATC
>CBDUQO010000219.1:0-3533 GCA_965369365.1 uncultured Methanosarcinales archaeon | reverse complement strand
CTCTTTGCATACACACACCTTCCGGGAACCCAGGAGCTGCGCACGAATCTCTGCACCGAACATTACCGTGCCGTGCAGTTTGGTGCGTATCTGATTAGGGAGGAGATCGCAACCTTTGCGGATATGGCTTTCAAGGAGGGGGGTGTGGTGGATTTTGGGATAACGGATGAAGAGCTGCTGCGGTTTGCTGAGAATGGGGAAGCTTTCAGGACGACGGGGTGTCCTGACTGCAACCGCCCGTATGCCACAGAGACGCATTCGGAGGTCTTTAATTTCCCGAGGAGTCCGGATGAGCGGGAGATTGAGGCGATCAAGCGGCAGATTCCGGGTTGTGGGTGAAAGGGTAGCGCACTTGATCTGGCTCCGAAAAGACTGGAGAACAGCGTTTTGCAGGATCGAGAATGAAACGAGCGGGCTATATAAACTGATCTTTCGGAACCGCGCAAACTTTGCTCTTCGTTATATATCATCCCAACAATCTTAATACTTGCAAAAGGAGATTAAGAAGGCATGGACGTGGCGAAGTCTAAAAATGATGTGCCGATCAGATTAACGGGGGAGAGATGGTTTCACATTACAGAAGAGCACTCTGAGATGGCAGGTTATTACTTTGAAGTCCTCGAAACGGTGGAGGGACCGGAGGCAGTTTATGAAGGTAGAGCCGGTGAGTGCATAGCCGTCAGAGAGGTAGAGAAGGGAAAATATATTGTGGTAGTATATTGTGGTAGTATATAGAGAATTAGGTAGAGTTGATGGATTCGTGATCACCGCCTTTTTAACACGGCGGAGAAAACAACTTGAAAGGAGACGAAAGATATGGCAGCGGTAGAAGTAAAAAGAGTATTGAATCTCATACCCGAACTGATGGAAGTCGCATATCCTAGAATTTGGGCAACGTATGATAAAGAGGCTGATGTTTTATACATCAATTTCAAAAAGCCGAGCCATGCAGACGATTCCGAGCTCACAGATGATGATCTCATAATCAGATACGAGAAAGGGGACGTTGTGGGAATTACTGTGCTCAATGCAAGCAGGAGGGGGCGAGAGTATGGGCGTGGTGTGTGACATAGTGGGTCTGGCTTCGCATATCCTGTCACACGTTAGGCGAAATTATGATTTGAAGAAGGATTGATATGAGTTCATTTTTACAATTGGTTGAATGGCTGGGAACGAATCCATGGTTGGGTATTACAAGCTTAATAATAGCTGTTTTAGGTGTGGCATTGGCTATTATTTTTTATATCAAAGGCAAAAAAGTCAAATTGCCATGCTACACTTTCCGGAGCAACAATATTGTTAAAGATTTGTTTAGTAGAATTGGTCCCTTGGAAATGCGTTATTCGGGTCAGCAAATAGAGAACTTGACCGTTACTAAAATAGCGTTTTGGAACGCGGGACGTGATACAATCAACAACCAAGACGTTGCAAGTGCGGACCCGTTAACTGTGCATGTTAAAGAAGGCTATAAAATCCTCGACACAAAAATCCTTCATGAGAAAAACCCAACAAATCAATTCTCTACTACTACCTCTGAGGATCGGTCATATTTTACCTTACAATTTGATTATGTTGACAAAGGAGAGGGTGTAGTCATCCAATTTTTTCATACAGGTCTATCAAGCGAAGATATTGAAATCGGTGGTAGAATAAAAGGAGCAGGTGAACTAATCTACAAATTTGCACCTAACCTTGAAAGACATCCTATACTGCTACCACCTTCGCTGTTCTCATCTCGTAAAAAACGCCGCTATAACATTGTGCTGATGCTGTTTATTTTACCCGTTGTATCGGTTGTCTTGTTACTTTGGACAATTGACACTATTTTTAGAACGGAGGGCATTTTTTTACCAATGGAGTTCATGCTCGGTAGTGCTATTTGTTTAATAGCCTATTGGGGATTTGGGATTTTATTTACTAAAAAGACGAACACCCAAGGGATTTGATGCTTTTGAAGAGGAATTTGAATTTTAAGAGTTACGACATTCGCCTAAACTTGACATGTCCGGCTCGTTTCATCCACCAAAATTTTTACCTTCTGCAAAAACTTCAGGTAGACCAAACACGATACCCAAACCCTGTGCCACCACGACAGTGTATCTGCAGATCTACACCGATAAACGCTGTCAGGCAAACTGCCGCTTCCACTCGTGGGTAGGGGTGCGAGATGATGATATACTCCACCAATGAGCAGGACACAACCACAACCCTCGATCTCGCCAAAAAGGAGATCGTTGAACTCCCGTTCAGCGAAAGCACAAAGAAAGATATCCTGAAATCATTCCATCTCAGACTCAGCACCTTCTCAAACGAGATCCTCTTCTTTAACGAGCCGTTCACCCCCATCTCCGTCACAGGCACTGACTGCGAATTAAACTGCAAGCACTGCGAGAAGCACTATCTAAAACACATGATAGACGGAAGCTGCGGCAGACTCCACGCCGCAGCCGAAAGTCTTGCCAGACAGGGGCGAAAAGGAATTCTCATCTCAGGCGGCAGCAGACTCGACGGCTCGGTTCCGACATACGAACTCTCAGACGAGATCCGGCAGATCAAGGATAGGGCAGGCATATTGATCAGCGCACACACAGGGATTGTTAACCGAAAGCAGGTAAATTCCCTTGCCGCGTGGCTTGATATGGCGCTTGTTGACTGTATCGGAAGCGACAGAACAATCTCTGAAATCCTCGGACTTCCGAACACGGTGAGCGATTACGAGGATACACTGAAGTATCTGACAGAAGCGAAGATCCCGATTGCGCCACATATCATCGTAGGACTTGGCAGCGGTGCACTCGACGGCGAGTTAAGAGCACTCAATATCGTGAGAAGATACGATCCCGCTGCAGTCGTGATCGTCGTCTTCATCCCGACGAGAGGAACTGGCTCTGCAGACGCACCGCCTCCGGCACTCGAGGACGTTTCCGCAGTGATTGCAAAAGCGAGACAGATCTTTCCGCAGACGCCGCTCTCCCTGAGTTGCGTGCGCCCCGGGGGCAGGTACCGCTCACGGCTCGATCGATGTGCAATACTATCCGGGATCGACAGGATTGCGGTCCCGAGCCGGAGCGCATATCGGTTATGCGGCGAGATCGGACTGGAGATTCGTGAGGTTGGGGATATGTGCTGCTCATACAGCGAACGGTCAGAGGAGGTGCATGTGTGAAACTCGCAGCCTCGTACGGAGACATCCACCTCATGGCACCTGATGACGCTGCTGTCTCGTTCTTCAAGAGTCCTTTCAGAGCGCACGAGACCGGCAGTGCTGTGGACATTGCGTATGGTGATTTCGGCTTGCCTGCATCTTCGCCTGTTGACGGTACCATCGTGGATATCAGAGAATTTGATACCCCCACGCCATTTAAAGAACGTGATTTCAAGGACTACCTGACCGCAGTCCGGTGTGGCGAGTTAATTGTACGGATTCTGCATGTCAACCCCGATCTGGGCATCGGGGATTATGTGCGCACTGGCGAGGACTTTGGCGCGTTCATCAGGAGCGGGTATTTCTACTTCTGGAACTTTTCCCACCT
>CBDUQO010000218.1:0-3563 GCA_965369365.1 uncultured Methanosarcinales archaeon | reverse complement strand
TCGCCAATGCGAGTTTAATTTCACCATCGCGAAATAAGTTGAAGGTCTCCAGACCGTAAGTTGAAAATGTTGTGAACGAGACAAGGATTCCGATAAACGCAAACGTCCGGAAATCGGGAGAAATGGTAGTTTTTTCAGATAACCCCCAGAGAATGCCGATCGTAAAAGCACCGAGGAGATTTACGCATAAGGTGCCCCATGGAAAACCACTGTCCAGGTATTTGTAAGCCACACCGGAGAGGGCATACCTGAATAGAGCGCCGATGGCACCCCCGACAGCGATAAATAAAAGCTTTGACATCGATTTTCTCCGTTTTTAGTCTTTTGGTATGGCGGATTTCCGCACCTGCATTTTTAACGATCTTTTTCGGGGTGGGGAAATTGTGTGTAGCTGGTACATCTGATTTTTTTACTTTGTGACCTGTGACTTCCTCCCCGCTACAAGTGATGGGGTCTTCTGCCGCGACCTATAAATATTTTTCAGATGACTTAACGATTCCCGAGATCGACTTACACATAGGTTGGTATAAACTCAAAAAAATAGTTTGCAGCAGGTATCTGGGTGATGACTTGTGGAGGGGATAACTATCAGACACACTACGGAAATCACATAATTTTATGCATCCGGCAACGTGCATAACGATTTGTTATGAATGCCCGTGACCAAACATCAGATGGTTAATCTTATATACTACTGGTTACGTATGGTGTGTTGCATCTACTTATATGCAATTTTCATTTGGATTGTGCAGCTATAGATACCTAATAATATATATGTAAAGGAGGATACAACTATGAGGAACGGACTAATAATACTCGCGATGATAGCGATACTGGCGGTGGTGCCGTCTGCGTGTGCAGATGCGATTATAATAGATCATACGTGCACGGACCTCTCGGAGATTCCGGATGAATGGATTGAGACTGCGAAAAACGACCTCCACATTGCTTATCAGCACACATCTCACGGCAGCCAGTTGGTTACTGGCATGAACGCGCTTGAAAATTTCCCTGCATTCGGATCAAAGTACGAGTGGTCTGATAGCGGCACAAGTGGTCTTGATCCGGATGATTGTGGCATACCCGGATGTGCTGACCTGAGCCAGGGTGATTCCATCGATGGAAACGGTGTCACACCATGGGTGACTGCGACCAGAAACCTGCTGAACAACCCCGCGAACAGCCATGTCAATGTCATTATGTGGTCGTGGTGCAGCATCAATATGCACAACGCCCAGCGCTATGTGGACAACATGGAGATACTCGTCTCCGAGTATCCTGATGTAACGTTTGTGTTCATGACCGGTCATGCAGAGGGTCAGAGCGAAAACCTGTACGATGATCCGCAGTCAAATGGTGATGGGCATGTCCACTACAACAACGAACTCATAAGACAGCACTGCATCGACAACGAGAGGATACTCTTCGATTTTGCGGATATCGAGGCGTATGATCCGGATGGCAATTATTTCTGGGATTTGGTCATGCAGGATGATCTGGATTATTCAGGAGGGAACTGGGGTATTGAATGGTGTAATGCCAATGTCGGTTCCGAACTTGAGCAGTTGACAACAGGAAGCAACGTCGATGGGTATAGCGGTTGCAGTAGCTGTGCACATTGTGGTTCGGCTGGTGCCGGTAACACTATAAATTGTGTGCTCAAGGGCAGAGCTGTCTGGCATACGATGGCACGCCTCGCAGGCTGGGACGGCGGGGACGATGGTCAGCCCGAGCAACCGATATGTGGTGATGTTACCGGCGAGGGCGAGGTCGACACCACAGATCTCGTACTGCTCCTGAAACACTGCGTCAACCCTGCGGGCAACCCGCTCGCCCATGAGTGCGCCGGTGATGTCGATGGCAACGAATACATCAACATACTCGATGTGCGGATGCTGATGGGGTATATCGTTAACGGGGCGGGATACTCGCTGAACTGCCAGTGTAACGGAGAATAACAATGAAACGATACCTCGTAGCAGCGATACTAATCCTCGCCGTGCTCACCGGAACAGTCGGTGCAGCAGACCATAACATCAACGCGGGCGGGTCGATACAGGCAGCAATCAACAGCGCAACCGCTGGCGACACGATCTATGTACACGCAGGAACATACACCGAGAACGTGGTCGTGAACAAGACGCTCACGCTCTGGGGTGATGGTGCGGACATGGTGACCGTGGAGGCAGAATTGACGGCAGAACATGTCTTCAACGTGACCGCGGATTATGTGAACATCACCGGGTTTACTGCAACCGGGGCGACAGGCAGCACAAAGGCCGGGATATATATTGGTAATGGTGTGGATCACTGCAACATCTCCAATAATAGTGCATCGAACTGTAACCGCAGCATCTACCTGAACCACTCAAGCGACAACGCGCTCACGGGAAATATCGCAAACTCTGGCGATTACCGGGGTATTATCCTGTCCGATTCGAACAACAACACGCTTCTGGAGAACACCGTAACAGGTAACATTCGAGGCATCCACCTGCAACACTCAAGCAACAACACGCTTACGGACAACGTGATGTCCGGAAACAGCTACAATTTCGGTGTTATTGGTGAAAAACCATCCCATTATGTCCAGAATATAGATACAAGCAATACGGTGGATGGAAAGCCAATTTATTACTGGGTCGGTCTGCAGGATCAGGAGGTTCCGGACGATGCAGGATATGTGGGAATTGCGAATTGTGGGAATATGACGGTCAAAGACATGAGATTAACAGGAAATCTGCAGGCAGTGCTACTTGCGTATTCAATTGATTCGGTGGTGATGAATGTCACCGCATCAGGCAACCACTGTGGTATCTTCCTGTACAATTCAACTAACAACGTACTTGTAGGCAACAACGCATCCGACAGTGACTATGGCATCTACCTGCAGTATTCGAGTGACAATAGCATTACGGACAACACCGCAAACTCAAACGCACTGTACAACATCAATCTGCTATATTCTTCGAGCAACAACACGCTTATAGACAACAACGCATCCGGTGGCGAATACTGTGGCATCGCCATGTCTTATTCGAGCAACAACAACACGCTTGTGAACAACACCGTGAATTCAAATGGAATCAGTTTAGCCAGTATTGGTGGTTTTCTTTTGTGGGACTCGTGTAACCATAACAACCTTACAGGTAACACTATAAATTTAAATATAGGATACAGTGGAATTCTCGTATTCACGTCATGTGTTAACAACACCATTGCCGGCAACACCGTAAATTCAAATGATGCTTTTTATGCTGGTATTATGGCATTTGAGTCTACGGGTGATAACGCGATCACCGAAAACACCGTGATCAACAACAGTCCATACGGCGTACGGATGTATTCTTCGAGCGGCAACCGGATCTACAACAACTACTTCGCAAACACCCAGAACGTATACGACGACGGCTCCAACGTATGGAACACCACGCTTGCCACCGGACCAAACATCGTCGGCGGTCATGAGATCGGCGGCAACTACTGGGGGGACTACGCGGGAACGGATAGCAACGGTGATGGGTTCGGCGATGAACCACACAGCGTTTCAGGAGGCTTGAATC
>CBDUQO010000217.1:0-3606 GCA_965369365.1 uncultured Methanosarcinales archaeon | reverse complement strand
GGGCAACCTCTTTATAAGCGTTGGTCACTGCAACTCAAGATACCAGAGAGCCATAATTATACGCTTGCGAAGTGTGTGATGACATGTTTGAACGATTTCACGAATGCCAAACCGGAATAAATTCGTGTCATTCATCCATTCACGAAATTTGTGATAAAAACGACATATAAATATGCCAAATTCCAAATGAACCCCTCAAAACCGGAGTGGCGCAAGTTTTGGTAAATAACCGATACGACCGGTCGTTTGTTCACCACAATGCATAATATCAGAGAGTCTTTGTGCTTTCACGCTTCCGCGTAATCAAACAAAGACCGCTGGGCGGGTGTCTCTTCTGTTTTGCCGGTATAATAATCTAATTCCACATTATCATAGCCATCAGCAGGTAGTTCAATGCTCCCATACTTGCCACCCCCGCCAGGGGTAATAACCACTTTTCCTTCCTGAAATGCCCTGATCGCACCCACAATCCGCGGGTCTCCGCCCAGACTCGTTATATCAGCATCCACCAGCACAGCAATCTCGCTGCCATGTTTTTTTATCAATTTATTCCACGCGCTCTGCACCGTTTTGGTGTATGGGCTTGAATGTCCAAGCGCAAGAGCAATAATCTCAGCAAGCGGGATCAAATGAAGATATTCGGGTCGGTGATCCGGATGCTTTGGTGCCGGAAGATCCGCAAGTTCATTTACCCGATCTCGAACTCCTTTTTTGATTCTTGCACCGCATGTGCATTTCCACTTCTTTATTAGGCATTCCTGGAGAGTATATCGCTTAAAACATCGTATACATGCAGATTCATTGTATTTTCCTTCTTCTGGAAACATTCCGACATTCAACACGGGTTTACAACCATTTTTTCGAAGGATCGCTTTTTCCAGATCGCTAAACGTGATATCTGGCATCTCGAACCGGTTAAACTCACGGGCGAGTTTGTTGGGCCATGGGGAGTGCGCATCTGAGTTCGTAAGGAAAGTCAGGCGGTGCAATTCTGAAATCCGATCTGCATAAGACGTGTCTGCGCTCAAACCCAGTTCCACAAATGAGATGTATCCTGCAAGGTCCTGATAGCAGTCTTCAAGCGAATCATGATACGCATACATGGCAGTCCACGGTGTAAATGCATGGCAAGGTCCAATCATAGCACCGGCGTCTCTTGCATACTCGGCGATCTCTGCGCCGCCCAGCTTCACAGTGGGGCGCCCGTCGGCATCGATGTCACGGGAGTGCTTCATGAACCGCTCACGCAACTCTTCCGCTTTGGATATAGACGGGACGATGAGCAGATGATGAACCCGGTGAGCGCCTTCGATCTCTACCGTAAGTACAAAAGACGTATTATCCAAGGAAAATATCCCATCTGACTCGGGCAATCTCTTGACCTGGTCCAGCCATTTTGCGTGCAGGCAATCTCCGGTTCCTATGAGGTTAATCCCTTTCTTCGCTGCTTCCCGCGCAATGGTTGGAACATCCATCTTGTTAGATGTTGCCATTGAGTATTTCGAGTGTATATGCAGGTCTACATTGACGTTCATGATCCTTTTGTAGATCGGTGGGCACACTTATATAAGGATTCGTCTCATATTTCATATTCCATAGCATTCCGGAACGATTGAATTCATGGAATACAAAAATAGAAGAAACATAGAAACATAGAAACATAGGAGAATTAAGATATGTCAGATTTTAGAGTCGTTGTTTCAGACACAAAAACAGGAAAAGCATACCAGATAGAAGTATCTGGCGCGTCTGCCAGCACGTTCATCGGAAAAACGATCGGTGGCGAGGTCGATGGAAATGTGGTCGGGCTTGCCGGGTATACACTGAAGATTACCGGCGGATCTGATAAAGGCGGATTTCCGATGCGCAACACACTTCCCGGATCCATGCGGAGAAGACTCCTTGTAACCGGGGGATGCGGGTTTCATCCGAGCGATGACGGTCTTAGAAAGCGGCGATCGATAAGGGGATCTGAGATATCAGGGGATATTGTTCAGATCAACACAAAAATTGCAAACTATGGCGGAACGCCTGTGGATTCACTGCTCGGTGATGATTCGGGAGAAGCTTCGGATGCAGGTTCGGGCGAGGATTCAGGCGGAGAATCATAACCGCTATGTTTGATTTCATGAAACTTTTCGGAGACGATCCGTATGAGCGTTTCAGGCGGGGGGTTGCCGCACACGAGCAAGGTAAGCTGGATGTGGCAGAACGGGAGTATGAACGTGCCATATTTTTAAATCCGTTCGTTGCGCAGTTCCATTCGAATCTCGGGGACCTGTTCCACCAGCAGGGGAAACTGGATGATGCGAAAGACACTCTCGATGAAGCGCTGCGCATCGAGCCGAAGAACGCAGCCATACACAACAACTATGCCGTGATCATGGAGGAGCTTGGAAATCTGGATATTGCAGAGAAGCATTTCAAGCGCGCGATCTTCCTTGATCCGGAATACACCCATGCGCGGGTTAATCTTGCAGACCTGCTGAGCAAACGAAATGAGTATGCGAAAGCTGAGGTCACGTACTGCAACATCCTGAGCGCGCATCCCGAACATGCGTACGCGCGCAAGGGCTTTGCGATGATGCTTAAGAATGCGGGCAGGTATGACGAAGCAATCCGCGAGTTGCTGGCATTGTTGCAGCAGGCACCTGACGACGCACAGTTACATACGCTTCTTGCCATGACTTATCACCTGTGTGACCGGCTCACTGATGCAAGAGATGAGTACGACACCAGCATCAGGCTCGATCCGAACAATCCTGTGGCGCACAACAACCTTGCAAGTCTGTTTCAGGACATTGGTCAGACATCAGATGCTGAACATGAATATCGGGTGGCGATACGGCTCGATCCGAACTATATTCTTGCAAGAGAGAATCTTGCACGGTTGCTGTACGAAACAAACGACGAAAAAGCGGAATACGAGTATAACGAGATTCTCCGCATCCAGCAGGATAATGTAAACGCATGTATCCATCTTGCAAGGATTCTACTTGGGAAACGGAGATATGTGGAAGCAGCCGAGATGATCGTGAAAGTCGGTGAGCGCGATCCCGGAAACGAGGAACTTGCTGAGATGGCAAAGTCGATTAAGGAATTATCCGCTGAGGTTACCGGAAGCGGTGGGGATTGTGGCGGCGATACTGAGAATAGTGCGGGCGGTGATGACCTGAACGCGGCTGATAAAGCTCGTGTTGATGATGCCCGTACTGAACCCTGATGATGCCGTTTTTGTCAAGACTTTTCCGGGTCTTTGGTATCCTCGCGTTGCAGTGCAAAAAAGACCAGTCATATCGGTTACTTACCAGAGCTCACCCAACTTTGGTTTTGAGGGGGCAGTTTTTATCACGAACTCGCGCGTTTGGACGAATGGTGCGAGTTTATTCCGTCCTAACATTCGTGAAATTTGTGCTATTCGTGATCCCTAAGTGTCTAACGCCACACCAGCACAATTCATCTGCGAAACGCTTGCACTCGCGAATTACCAGAGAGCCATACTTTCTCGTGGAAATCGGTGTGATCTTGTGGTTCGCTAAACACGTACATTTTCGGCTCTCTGGTATCTTGAGTTGCAGTGACCAACGCTTATAAAGAGGTTGCCCA
>CBDUQO010000216.1:0-3617 GCA_965369365.1 uncultured Methanosarcinales archaeon | reverse complement strand
CAGGGAAGACGATTATATGAAGTTGATCGAGGGACTTAACGCGGATGTGCTCAAGGGTTATGCCGAGATGTTCAGCACACTCGCAGCGTATTTCATCGAGGGTAATTACTCTGATCCTTTGGGGGCGTTCTACACAGGACAATTCAGAAATAAGATGGGCGGGGAGTTATACACACCATTTAACGTCGCGTACATGATGGCAGAGGTGCTTAACCCTACACCAGAGGGTAAAATACTTGATCCGTGTTGCGGTTCTGGTGTAATGCTATTGGCGGCAAGATGTGTGATCCATAGGAATTACGGGTGGATCGCATCATCGAGATACGGGCGGAATATGTACGGGGTAGATATTGCAAGCCACGCGGTTAAAATGGCTAAAATCAATATGTTTATGACCGATTATATCTTTATGAGTTGTCTTTTTATCGATGGCGTTTCGGAGTGGGTAAATAAGCAAAAAGCGTGATTCACGATCATCTATGGGATGAAATAACAGTACAGAGGCGAGAACATGGAATATAAGACACTATTCGTATTGACAGAAGAGGACGCGCAGATAATGGCGGAACAGATGGGTATTGAGCCACTTACAGACGACCAGATGAGACGCGTCCGGAAGGGCGTTGAATCAGGTATTGAGGGCTGGTCTGATGTGCTGGAGGCAGCCATCAGAGAGGCGGTGAGCGAATGAAGTATACCGTCCGGTGGATTGCGAGGCACACGGTAGCCGGAGTTGAGGCGGACTCTGAAGATGAAGCCATCAAAGATGCGTTACTGATGGCAGATGATAGTTTCCACTGCTATGAGGACTTCACAGCAGTTATAGAGGAGGTATGATGTGGACTGAAAAATACAGACCCAAAACCCTTGATGATGTGGTCGGTCAGGATGAGATTGTGGCGGTCGTCAGGGGGATGCTTAAGCGTGACCATGACATCCCCAACATCCGAATGATCGGAGAGGCAGGCACGGGAAAGACGAGTATCGCGTACCTGATCGGGAAGGCATTACTCAAAGACTTCTATGAGATGAACTTCCTGGAGTACAACGCGTCGAATGATCGGGGCGTTGATACCATCAGGGAGGTGATCAAGTCTTCAATGCATCAGCCATTGTTCACAGACATCCGTATCATCTTCCTGGACGAGTCGGATGGATTGACCCCCCAGGCGCAGGATATGTTGCGAAAACCTCTGGAAGATCGGAAATCGACCAGGTATATCCTTTCGGCAAACCATGACGTATTCACGAAGCCGATCCGGAGCCGGTGCGTCATCCTTGAGTTCGAGCCGATCAAGTCAGATGCGATCCGGAAGCGTCTTGAATATATCGCAGAGCAGGAGGGACTATCTCTGAATGGTGAGATTGAGGATATCGCGAGGAACTGTGATGGCGATATGCGACTTGCGATCAATGAACTGGAGCGGGTGTCTTATGGCGGCAGCCAGACAGACGGGGACGCACTGTTGCAGCAGGTCAGACAGATGAGGATTGAGGCATGAACATAAGACTACGTGACCGTCATAACCAGATGTTCGGGTGATCAGGATGAACAGAACAGATGACCCTTACGAAGGCATGACAGAGGAGGAAGCCGACACGTACCTACAGCAGCGACTTTCTGCACTCGATGAGGAGTATGCGGACGAGCCAGAGCCGATGCTTCGCGGTCTCTCGGATGAAGTGAAAGAGGAGTTCAGGAAACTTGCAGATTCGGAAGATATGATCAAGCACTGGCATCAGTTGATCAACCCGAAGGTTGTCGGGATGGATGACGTGAAACGCGCTGTGTTACTCTCGATTGCGTCTCATGGTGACAAGTTTGGGGACCGCGGCAGGTTGCATGTACTGATGTATGGAGACCCAGGAACTGCCAAGTCGATGGTTACGGACTGGTTGGTATTCCATCTTGACGCGGTAGGTGCATCGATGCGAACGTCACGGGTAGGTTTGACTGCTGATGCATCCGGAGAGGAACTGGTGCTCGGTGCGCTGCCTAAAGCGAACGATAGCATATCCTGTCTGGATGAACTTGATAAGTTCGATCAGAAATCCCTCCAGGGACTACTCGAAGCACTTGAGGAAGGGAAGATTCATATCGATGTCGGAAAGACTCACGCGATCCTTGATGCACGCGTGCGGTGCATCGCGTGCGCAAACGACATCTCAAAGTTCAGTCGTGAATTGATGGATCGGTTTGACTTCAAGTTTGAGGTCTTGAAACCTGATCTGGAGTTCAAGCGTGAGATCATGCGATCACGGGTGATGAACTGGTACATGCCAAAGGAGGGCTACGGCGGCGTGAACCTGCGTAATTTCCTTAAATGGATCAGGGACTTTGAGCCGGAGATCGATTATGATACGTGGGTGATGATGGCGAAACTAATGGAGATGTATCTGGTTCTCACTGAATCGGATGGCAGTATCAGGGATGAAGACACTATTATCAGGATTGCGGCAACGATTGCAAAATTGCATCATCGGGACGTGATACCGGATGATATGCTGCGTGCGATCCGGATGAAGTATCCGGAACTGAACAACGGAAAGATAGAACTACTTGAAAAAGTGATAAAGGAGTGATAACATGGTCGGAGTAAACATACGGAAAGAGTTGTATAAGCGTGCTGTCTTGCTTAACGTGGATGACGAGATGTCGGAGGTAGTGAATCGTTTGTATGGCGAGTATCTGGACGAAAAAGAAATCGAACGCAATCGAGATGAGTGATCATTCCACCCTTCTATTTTTGACATCCTCCCCGCAATAAACACAGACTGCCAGCAGGAGATCGACATACAGCACGGTTTCGGCGCAGACACACAACAACCATCTGGCGAAGAACCCCTACCAACGTTCAAAGATGTAATATCCAAACTCGGTTATGCCAGGGGTCTGCATAAGTTTACATCCGTGCAGATGCTCATGGAGATGCCGAAGGGTGTAGGATGCACGGTAGGGTCGGTCGAGGTATTCTTGGCAGATTATGCAGAGGATCTCCAGATCAGACGAACCGACAGCGGAAAGTGGCAGATGACTACTTGACGGTGATGCGACAGAACCGGATGCACCTGAAGTCCCGCCCCAGTAGAACTGGCAGAGGATCGTGGCTGGCGCACTCGAACCATTCACCGACTGTGACATCGCAGGCGAACTTCACACAGCAGAATCAGAGATGCGGGGGCTGTTGTGTCCTCTGATGTTGACCGATGTCTTTTAAGCTGTTGATCCAAGCCGCGTGTCTGTCGCTTGGGAGTTCTGAAACCCGGAAAAATTCGGGGTAAGCCCCAATGTCCAGCAAGAATGGAGATCTCACTCTTGAGGAGTTTTTGTACCAGATGAGTTCTGGTGTATCGTGTATGGAACAGGAAGGATTCCACCGATGCAGCCACACGGGTTCGCCACCTACATGGGTGCGTGCGAGACGCCGGTGCAGCCAAACCGAACGCGAAAGCGCGACCCAGGCTCTGCGCATAAGTGCGAGGCTTGGGCGACTTCGGAGACTGTGCCATAACACATACAACGGTCGGTTGAATGCGCGGGCAGCGTACTTTTGGGGTGGGTTGACACCAGAGGGATATGGTTAAGATGTCCGAGACGTCGTTAATGTTAGGGAACA
>CBDUQO010000215.1:0-3648 GCA_965369365.1 uncultured Methanosarcinales archaeon | reverse complement strand
CCCACGGGCACAATTCATCTTGCGAGCTGCTTGTAACTCGAATTACCATAGAGCCGAATATCTTCGAATAGATCTCATGCATGAGATAGTAACTCTTAATCTGTGAGATCAGCATTAATCTGTGAGATCAGCATTAATCTGTGTCTAAAATTCTTATACACCACAGATTACACAAATTACGCTGATTACACCAATTTTATCAACGATGCACCTGATCCCGGGTTTATGGAATCTTCTGCAACACCATGGTGCCGTGACAGCCCCTGTAAAACGACAGGTATATATGCCATCGAGCCAGATGCCGTACACGACTATAATGGCATATTGTGCGAAACTAATACCGGTGAGATAACATGCAAACATTCCTGATATTACTCATATTATACATTGCCACACTGATTGCGATCGGATGGCATTTTGCAAAGAAACAACGGACTATGACCGATTTCTGGATCGCGGGAAGAGATATCGGGACTGTAAACATCGGGATGTCTGCGGCGGCGTCATGGCTCACTGCGGGTGCGTTGTTCGGTGTTACCGGGATGTTTCTATCGATTGGGATTGGATCGGTCTGGATCTTTGTTGCACCGAATATTATTGCGCTTGCACTAATTGCCATCCTTGTTCCACGGATCAAGCGGCTCCCGTCGCTCACACAGCCCGAGCTGATTGAGATCAGGTATGGTCCGGTGCTGCGGGCGCCGATTGCGATTGCAATCACGATTGTGATGATCCTCTTTGCGGTTGCGGATTTCAAGGGGTTTGGCTATGTGCTGGAGGTATTCTACGGCATACCCCCGATCTACTCGGCAGCGATCATGGTCATCGCAATTTCGCTCTATGTGACACTCGGCGGTCTTAGAGCGGTCATCTGGACCGACACCGTCCAGTTCATATTCCTTGCAGCTCTTGCGATTATGATTGGCGCACTTGCGCTCTTTACGCCGGCGCACGGGCAGGACGTGTCCGTGTCAGACCTGTTTGGCGCTATGGAACCCGGTTTCTGGAACCTGTTCGCACTCGGCGGGATCGTTGGCGTCTTTATCATGCAGATCGCCATGCTTCCGGGCTGGGTCACAGAGCAGGACCCGTGGCAGCGCGTATGGGCGGCAAGAGACGTGAAATCAGCCCGGTCCGGAATGTTGATCGGCTCGGTACTGGTTGCGGTCGTGTTCGGCGCATGTTTCCTTGCGGCGATTGGGATACACTCACTGTATGAAGTGCCTCCTGATCCGCACGTTGCCGAACAGTTGTACCTCACATTCATCCTGGACACGTTTGCATCGTCGCCCGCACTAATCGCAGCAATCGCAATCGGCTTTGCCGCAGCCTCAATGTCCTGCGCAGACACGTTTGCGACATCGGGCGCATCATGCTTATCAAGAGACATATACCAGCGGTTCATCAAACCCGGCGCAACCATGGGCGAGATGCGAACCATCAACCGCACCCTGATCGTGGCGATGGTGATCGCCTCTGCCGCAATCAGCATGCATGTCGATACCATACTGGATGCGGTCATCATGGCAACTGTCATCGGCACCGCTTCATATTTCCTTCCGATCATGGGTGCACTCTTCTGGAGGCGTGCAACCGCGCAGGGGGCTCTTGCAGGGCTGGTCCTCGGCGGTGGTACACAGATCACACTGATCATTGCGGAAGCTACGTATTTGGGAAAATTAGATGATATTTCACCACTTCTCATCGAACACGGCGTGTTGATCGGTGTGTTGGTGAGTGCAATCACGTTTGTCGGGGTATCGCTCGCAACACCGAAACCTGCCGATCGCATGCTTGCCCCGTTCTTTGCCGACGTGGCAGAGCGTTTCATTAGGAAGGCGTCCGTGGACCGGAATGATCCCGCATACAAGCGGTTTAACAGTGAGATGGACGAGTATGCTGCAGGAGAGCGCGTCCACCTGAGCGCAGTGATCGAGACAAAGAGCGGGTTTGACTGGGGCAAACTGGTCGTGAAACTCACAGATACCGGCGCATGGATCGCGCCGAGTGGAGTTGAGGTTGCATACCGGCTGTCGAGCACCGACATGCTTGCATGTCCGAGGATTGTGCACGGCGGCGAGGATCAGGTGTGGCTCTTTGCAGAGCCTGACGCGGATCAGGCGGATGATATCAGGGCGGAGATGTTTGCGGCGTACAGGGAGGTTACAGATGTGGCATCCGAATAGGCATAACCTGCGCTATTCTTATGATAGCCAGCACAGATTACCGGAGCGCCATACACCATTATGTCCTCCAAAATCAGTAGCAGTGGAATATGGATGATGCGGAAGTGTTGAAATGACTCGATATTTTGAGGTGACACAGAGGGACTGCGCGGCAAGGATCGGTAGACTGATGCTGGACCAGCGAATCCGGACGCCAGCCATTCTGGAGTCCGAATTACTTCGCAGGCGTAAGGGTAGCATCATCGATTGCGGATGTGTGTGGGATGATTACGCGATTGATGATCATACAGTCGAATCGGCGGATCAGGGAAAGTTGCTGATACTGCCACATCGATCGCTGCCGCGGTATGCGCCGCAAGAACTGATCGACCGCGCTTTTGACCCACCCAACTCGCTTAACGGCGCATCCGAACCGCACCATAGTCGTCGGGATGGTGCGACAGGCGAGGTGGTTCACCCGATGCAGACCGCCGTACCTGAAAAGCGTGATCTGTATGTAATCGGTGCGGCAGCCCTGCTCGAAGATCAGGCAAGGTTGCTTGCAGGTACCGTGCTAAAACTGAAGAACAGCACCAGTCCTGACACCGCCCTATATGCTCCCGCGCTTGCAACTCCGGAGAACCTTGCAGTGCTGATCTATCTCGGGGTTGATCTCGTTGATGACACCGCTACGATCATAAAAGGATACCAGGATCGATATCTAACCCGCGATGGAGAAAAACCCATTGATCAACTCAGAGAATTCCCGTGTGCCTGCGAGGTCTGCACAAAAATTGAAACGCCGGAACAGTTGCAGAGCATGCCAGGACCGGAGCGCGCCAGACTGATTGCGCGCCACAATATCATCAAGCTGAACGAAGAATTAAGATGGGTACGTGAATGCATCCGTGATGGGGTCTTACGGGACTATGTGGAGAAGCAATGCAGATCCCGCCCGTATCTCACGGCGGTTCTCAGGTTACTGGATCAGGAGCATACCTATTTGGAAGAAAGAACCCCGACAATGCGGAAAAACACCCTGATCGCAAACACTGCCGAATCACAAAACCGCGTCGAGGTGACCCGGTTCGCTGAGCGAGTGCTCTCGCGGTTTGCTCCGCCGGATCCGTCAGACACAGGCACTCTTGTGATACTCCCATGCTCTGCAAGAAAACCGTACTCACACTCAAGGTCACATGCAAAGTTCATCGATGCGCTATCAGGGTACCGGCGGCAGGTGCACGAGATCATACTGACATCGCCGCTCGGGGTCGTTCCAAGAGAGCTTGAGACCATTTATCCGGCGGCTCACTATGATATCGCTGTTACAGGGCAGTGGGGTCTCGATGAGACTGCGTGGGTAGCCTCGTGCCTACAAGGGTATCTTGGGAAACATGCGTACGAAAACATCATAGCACATGTCAGCGGCGGGTTTGCAGAAGTCTGCAGGACTGTAGAGCAGAACATGGGGATCGAGATCACG
>CBDUQO010000214.1:0-3651 GCA_965369365.1 uncultured Methanosarcinales archaeon | reverse complement strand
ACCATTGTGCATCAGGATACTGCGATATCCGGTATGCGTTGCAGTACATGCATCTAAAATTACAGCCGAGCATGGTAACCGAGTAGCTGGCAAGCGTCTCTGATAGCATCGTGTATGCGATTTTGGGGTGCATATCTGCCCTGCACACGCCGCGCTCACCTTCGAGCCGATTTACCCCACACCTCCATTCGCAGAGGTTACATCGCGCAAGTTCGAGTAGGTGCTGCATTTTGGATCGATGGATTCTCTGCGCCAGACGTTATAGTCATTCCGAAACGAAGCGATGGTTCGCTATTGCGTAATTATTGCACCAGCCAACGTTCCGCTGCAGCGTATTGGTTATATGAGCGGTCTTGCGGCAACCGGGCAGAGACTTTTTATTATCTTCCGGAACGGGTTTGGAAAACCACAAAGAGCACAGCGGACACAGAGAAAACAGCAACTCTCTGTGCCCCCCATGTCCTTTGTGGTTAATCTTCTTCACCATAATCAGAGTCCACCCGGAAAAAATTAAAAAGTCTCTGATTTGTGATAGCTGGTACTCTGATTTTGGTAATTTGGTGTGTGATTGAACAGCAGTTCCAACTCTATGGATGAAAGTGGTGTGTATCTTCACTATGGGATATTACCAAACAATTTGGAGGGGATACGGTTTTTTCTACCTTTCCCTTCCCTTATGCTGTAAAGGAGTATTATAATAGTAGCAACAAGCAGTACCGATTCAAGTACGGGAAGAATCGTTTCAACCGCCATGTTGCAATCTTCCAGTTTAAGTCTTTTCAATCTTTCTGCTCGAAACCGTGATTCTCGGCATCTTCACGGGACTCCTCGGCGGACTGTATCCTACGTGGATCGGCGTCGCAGTTAAAGTCGCTTGATGCGCTCCGGTATGCATGATGCAGACGGCGGCTGGAAACTCGGATTCGGATTAAAAAGCTTTGAGCTATGCTAATTATACTGATCATACCGATCTTGAGCGCGTCCATCAGCAAAACGCAATATTCAGTATTGCGAGCGTGGCAACGACCGCTTCCTCGACCCGGATCGTCTCAGTACCCTGACCTGGTACGGAATTAACCATGTAATCAAATCGTGAGATCGGGGTACCCTCGTCCTGCATATATTCAAAAATCCCTTTGTGCGGCGCTCCAAATGCGATCACCACGTCTTTTGTCCCGCATTCTGCTCCAACTTTCATGAGCAGATCAATGTCGATAGGTTCCCCATACCTGCTGGTTGCAATCAGCAGCTTGCCTGCGGGTGGATCGGTCGGTGCATCAGTATCATTATCATCAGTCCGTGCATCTGCCGGTGCACCAGCGAGTGCACTGCTCAGGCGATCTGTCTTTGTTACGGAATACCCCCAGTATCCGGTAATCTCATCCCGACTAACAGGAACTGCCTTAAGTGGTGCCTCTGACGTGATCCTCACATTCACACGCTCGTTTCTGCGTAGCGAAGCGTCCAGAAATGCTGTGTGTTCCAGCCCTATGTCAACCCAGGATCCGGTCTCGTGTGCCCGGACGACGACCCCTGCCCGGATCACCCCTATCCGGGTCCGGGTCTCTGCACCCCCAACCCCACCTTTTGCAGCTTCCACGCCTTCTGTACTTGCTCTACTGGCTTCACTCGCCTTACTTGCTTTACTCGCATCACTTACTTCACTTGCACCATTTATTGCATCTACCGGGTGGTGCGGTGTTCTGAGTGGCGGGATCGCTCCGGCATATCGCAGGTCCTCGGTCAGCGGAAAGAGGCGTTTTCGTAAGTATTGCGGCGTTTCGGCATACTGAAGAATCTTTTCAATAAAATCCGCCTCATCAAGACCAGGATCTTTGAATATAATGATCCGGTCCACACAGAACACTGATGCAGCTCTTGCGATCTGTCCAATCTTCAGGGTCTTGCTGCGAAGGTCTCTTGCATCGATCGTAAGCGACGACGGGATTACTAAGGATAGCGACCTGGGTTTCATTGGTGATTGAATGTCTTTTTTCATGATGAAACTTTGGATGTAAAAATCCAAAAAGTTATTAAGAATAAGGTCTATACATTACATGTATGATTCCGGAGGAGATACGGGGATTTCTGTCTCATGAGGGGGGCAGTTCACTTATTATACAGGGTATGCCGGGTACTGGTAAGACAACTCTTGCATTTGAACTGATGGACACGTTGCCTGAGCTCAACCCGATCTACCTATCTACAAGGGCGACCACCGAAGCGATATATAGATATTTCCCACGGCTGCGCCAGAAACAGAATGAGATCGAGATCGTTGAGTCGAAAAACGTGTTCTGGGATCGGTTCTTTAAAAAAGTAGACAACAAGGTACTTCGCGTTGAAAAAGATGTGTTTGAGATCTACGGGATGCTTGACGATCCTGAGAAAACAGATTTCAGTGATCTGGACACAGTCTGCGATCGGATCGACGCAGCTCTGCCTGAGACGTCAATGCTTGTGATGGACAGTCTTGAAGGGTTGTGCGACAGATACAAGGTGAGCGAAACGTTCCTTATAGGCATCATAACCCGATGTCTGGTCGAACCGGCGCATACCAAAGTCGTTATCGTGCTTGAAAAGGAGAGTAACACAGAACTTGGTTATATCGCAGATGGTGTGGTCTCGATGCACCAAAATGACATTAGAGGTAGGCGTCTCAGGATTCTGACGCTTGATAAGCTGAGGGGCGTTAGTATACGTCAACCAAACTATCTGTACACCCTGAATAACGGTCGATTCCATAGTTTTGATGCATTTAAGGTTGCACAACCTTTGGATTACCAGTCATTCGACCCTACTCTGAACACCAAGACGCATTACTCGACTGGAAACCATGATCTGGATAGTGTGTTTGGTGGGTATCCTATTGGAAGCTATATCTTTCTTGAAACCGGCGCGAACGTCGATAACTTCTTTTATGTGCTGCCGATGCTGACCGCTGCAAACGTGGTGAGTCAGGGTGGGGGTGCCGTTATACTCTCGGTCAGTAGTGCAGGACCGAGTGAAGTTAAAAATTATATCTTTGAGTATGGTTTGAGCGATAAACTGGAATCATTCAGGGTTATAACCGAAGAAAATCCCGAAGAGCCAATAACAGAGGATTTTGTCGTCACTTATGATAAAGAGAATTTTTCAAGTGGCTCTGGCATACTGTACAAAGAAGTACAAAAGCTACAGGACACGTATAGTGGAAATGTGGTGAAGATCGTTGATTATAGAATTTTTGAAACGATGCTTGACTCAAAAATTCTCAAAAAAACGATCATTTCAGAGAAGAAATATAGCGCAGCGAACAAGTTGTTGACGATTGTGATGTGTGGTGACGGTACTGCCTCTGAAATCAGAAAAACGCTCGCGGACGTTTCTGATATGCATTTAAAGCTCGATAAATGCAATAACACGATGATACTCTATGGCAAGAAGCCGACGACTGGCGTATATGTCATCGAGCCGGACGTCTCGCACGGCTATAAGGATGTGAAGCTGACTCCGGTAAGGTAAACGATTTTTTCACAAAAAATCGAGTAAAAACTGCCCTGCGAGCGGGGGCTGACGATATACTTTTTCATAAATAGAAATGGTGCGCAGAGTGACTGGACGTTATGGTGTATATGCCATAAAAAATCCCCCTTAGCCTCAGATAACCTC
>CBDUQO010000213.1:0-3656 GCA_965369365.1 uncultured Methanosarcinales archaeon | reverse complement strand
GATCCGTATCTCGTTTAAAGGTCTGTCGATCTTCATGCACTCCAGAATTATCTTACCAGCCCAGTACTCGACCATCTCATCGTTTAATTCCCTGCATGTTCTCAGCAATCTGACGCGGTCAAACCGCTCTTCCCGTTCCATCTCCTTTATGAGGAACCACGGATAGAGCGGGATGCAGTGTCCACCCACTCCGGTTGATGGTAGATGGATGTGGCAGTATTCATGATTGGCGAACTCTCTTGCCTCATAAAAATCTATATCCATGTCTTCTGCGATCTTGAACAATTCATTGGCGAGCGCAATATTTACATCCCTGTAGCACCCCTCGATGATCTTTATAAACTCGGCAACCCTCGCAGACGAAACCAGACGCAAGTTCGGGATGAATTGCTTGTAAACTTCGAAACAGACTCTCCCGCTATCCTCATCAACACCTCCGATGACCTTTGGAAACTCGTTCAACCTTGAGATACTCTGTCCGGTCATGATCCGCTCCGGAGAATGCGCGAGATAGAACTCGCCAGACCCGATACCGCTCTCCTCTTCAAGCCATCCCCTGACAAGCGTATCAGTCGTCCCGGGAGGCACTGTGGTCTCAAGAACAACAATATCCCCGTTCTCAAGTATCTTCCCGATATTTCTAAACGCACTCTCAAGCGCTCTAAAATCAGGAGAATGATCATCATCGATGAATAACGGCACGATTACGATGAACACGTTACACCTCCGGGCGTCCGCATAACGTGATGTTGCAACCAGATTTTTCCCGCCGTGTTTTTTAATCAATTCACTTAAGCCAGATTCCTCTGGTATGGGATTTGCACCGCTGTTGATCATCGAAACCCGGTCTGCATCGATATCCACGCCAATGACATCGAGTCCACTCTCTGCTATGACCGCAGCCAGAGGCAATCCTGCTTTACCCAGCCCGACGACAGCGATCTTCACATCATTCATATCGCCCACGCCAGCAACTCCTTCTTAATCTCCACAGTCTTCCCGCAACTGCACCCATACACGATTGCCCCCTCTCGCTCCTCCACAACCGTCTTCAATTTATTTCCGCAGTAGCATACAAAGCCTTTGAGCTTTGCTGGATTCCCGTAGACCAGCCCAAACGGCACAACGTCCCTTGTAACAACGCTTCCTGCCCCGATCATCGCATACGCCCCTATCGTAACCCCGCCGACTACGGTGGAATTTGCGCCGATGCTCGCCCCGCTCTCGACTTTAGTATAACTTATCCCCTCTTCATTCCAGATAAACGCTCTCGGGTACAGATCATTCGTGAACGTGACCGCAGGACCTATAAAGACATCATCCTCGATTGTCACGCCTTTGTAGATCGAGACGAAGTTCTGCACCTTCACATTGTTCCCCATCACAACGTCGGCATCTATGTAGACGCCCTTCCCGATGTTACAGTCCCTGCCGATCTTCGACCCATCCCGTACATGGACAAAATGCCATATTCGAGTCCCGCCCCCGATATCCTCACTCTCAACTATCGCAGTGGGGTGCTGGTGCTTAACGACCATTTCCCCCACCATTCCCACGTATCTTCTCCACAATCCTCACATTCAAAACCGCTTGCTCCGGCGTAATCGGGAACGGCTTACCGTCTTTGACGCACTCGATAAAGGTCTTTAACTCCTCTTTCAGCGGTTCAACCTTGTTGACGAGCACTTTCTCGATTATGTTCTCCTGGACATACCGGCAGTCGGTCTCTCCATATCCACGAGGTTTCCTGTAGATGTGAACCTCCTGATTCATGAAGTCCCCCTCTATCGAGAATTCCTCGTCCTCGACATAGATGGACCGTATCTTCTTGCACCCGATCCTGCTTGCTGACATCGAGACGATGCATCCGTTGAACCTGCTTGTCACCTTGCATAGATCGTTATCCCAGAGCGAATGCGGCTCACAATCACCGTAATCGAAACCATCCATGAGGCAGTTCCAGATCAAATCGATGTCATGGATCATCAGGTCCGCTGCAACACACGCGTCCGTTATCCTCGATGATCCCGGGTTATGCCGCCGCACCTCTATATATCTTGGATGCTCTATGAGCTTCTTTATCTCTTCCACGATCGGGTTGAACCGTTCTATGTGCCCCACGCCAACAACCAGACCGCCGTCTCCATTTGCCCCCGCCCCGGTCCCATTGCGATCCCTTATAATGTCCAGAAGTCGCTCCCCTTCAGCGGAAGTCAGACTGATCGGTTTCTCGATGAGACAATTGACCCCCTTCTCGATCACCTCCTTCGCAATCCCGAAGTGATGCCTTGTCGGCGCACAGATGCTCACAGCATCCACATTCCCAAGCAGGGAATCCATCGAATCAGATGCCGATACTCCGTACTGCACGCCCATCCTCTTTGCTGCATCTCCATCGACATCATATACATAAACACGGTCCACATCTTTCAGTTCCGAATAGATGCGCACATGATTCTTCCCCATCGTCCCGGCACCGATTACTCCTATGTCCATTCAACTCACCCCGTTTATTATGCTACAGATATGTTTCAGGTCACCGTCGGTCACCAGCGGATGCACCGGCAGACTGATAACGGTCTCGGATAGTCGTGTCGCACACCGGCACTGATCCCGTTCATACCCCATCTCCTGATACAGGGGCTGTCTGTGGACGGGTAGCGGATAATGCACAGCACTCCCGATCCCGTTATCGCTTAAGTATCTGATAAATTCATCCCTCTTCATTGGGAACTCCTCCCCGATTTTAATCACATACTGATGATAGACATGCTTGATATTATCTTTTCTGTACGGCGTCTTGAGCGGAGCATCCAGATGGTTGTTCAGGTATTCTGCATTGCCCATTCGTTTTTTATTAAACTCATCGAGCCTACTCAACTGAGCGACGCCGATTGCAGCCTGTATATCGGTCATACGGTAGTTATACCCGAGAGTGGTGTGTGAATACTTCTGGCTCTGCCCGTGATTGATCAAAAGCCGGAGTCTCTCATCGATCTCCGGATCATCGGTGGTTACCATGCCGCCTTCGCCGGTCGTCATATTTTTGGTGGCATAAAACGAAAAACACCCAACAATCCCAAAACTTCCGACCGTTCGTCCCATATACTCTGCTCCGTGCGCCTGAGCACAATCCTCGATCAGAGCTAAATTGTGATCCTCGCAGATCTCCTGTATCGCGCTCAGTTCGAATGGATGTCCGAACAGATGTACGCCGACGATCGCCTTTGATCTTGGACTGATCTTCTCCAGAATATCGTTATAATCTATACAGAAGGTATCTCCATCAACATCTGCGAAGACCGGCTTTGCATCCTGAAACAGTACGGCGTTTGCCGTAGCATTGAACGTAAAATCAGGAACGATGACCTCGTCCCCGTTCCTTATTCTTAACGCTTTCAATGCGATATCGAGCGCAACAGTTCCGCTTGTCGTGGCTACGGCATACGTTGTTCCGGTATAGTCTGCAAATGCGTCTTCAAAGTCGTTTACAAACCTCCCGCCTGCCAGCATACCGGATCTCAGTACGTGCACCACGTTCTCGATCTCCGGATCGCCAACATAAGGTCTCGCTATTGGAATCATTGAATCCCCCATAATCGGTTGCATGTTTCATCCGCCCAACCCAATTGGTGGACGGATGCTATTTCGTGCTG
>CBDUQO010000212.1:0-3671 GCA_965369365.1 uncultured Methanosarcinales archaeon | reverse complement strand
TCCGGGGCGGCAATCACCCAAGCACAGCTCTCCGCACAGCATCGAGGTTCGCATCCACCCAGATCGGCTCTGTGCAGACCTCCACGACCTCGGTCGGGTCCTTCAGGATGTGACCTGTTGTGACACATACGATCCGCTCATCCGCCTCGATCAGCCCCTCCGCAAGCAGCTTGCGCATCCCCGCGATCGACGTCGCACTTGCAGGCTCCACACCGATCCCCTCAAGCGACGCCAGATCGCGCTGCGCCTCTATGATCTCTTCGTCTGTTACCGAGATTGCGAGCCCGCCGGATTCCCTGATCGCACGAAGAGCCTTTGCAGCGTTCACCGGATCACCGATCCTGATCGCTGTTGCGATCGTTTCCGGGTTTTGTTCCGGTTCTATCGCTTCCAGTTCGCGGTCTATAGCGTCCACGACCGGGCGCGAGCCCTCTGCCTGGATGCCAGTCATCTTTGGGATCGAATCGGTGATTCCACACATTTTCAGTTCCTTAAAACCTTTGTAGATTGCAGAGATGTTTCCGGCGTTGCCCACCGGAAGTATAAGCCTGTCCGGAACCTCCCAACCAAGTTCGTCCGCGATCTCAAATGCAATAGTCTTCTGCCCTTCCAGCCTGAACGGATTGATCGAATTAAGGAGATAAAATCCATACTCATCGCAGACCTGTCGCATGAGCCTGAGTGCCTCGTCAAAATTCCCGCGGATGTTTAAGACCTTTGCGCCGTGAATCAGTGCCTGCGCGACCTTACCGAGAGCGACCTTGCCCCCCGGAAGGAACACCACCGCAGAAATCCCTGCCTTTGCCGCATAAGTCGCAAGCGAGGCAGAGGTATTTCCTGTAGATGCACATGCAACCGTCTTCATGCCAAGTTCGATCGCCTTTGATACGCCCACCGTCATGCCGCGATCCTTAAACGATCCGGTTGGGTTCAACCCCTCGTGCTTAACAAAGATCTCGCTGGTGCTTGCGTTTGCACCAACGTCCGGAGTGAGCCGCCTGAGCCGGTAGAGCGGTGTTCCGCCTTCCCCGATCGTCACCGGCTCGATATCCACTGGAAGAAGAGACTTGTATTTCCAGACCGACCTGCATTCGCCGGAGGTGTGGAAGTCACCCTCGATCGCAGACAGGTCATATACCACCTCAAGGAGTCCGCCGCATGACGGGCAGGTGTAGATGATCTCTGTAGGGTCATATATGGCATGGCAGTTAATGCATTGTAATTGGTATGATAAAGTCATGGGTTTTGTTATATCGGTGATGGTTGTAAACCTTTTTCAGGATTATACACTATAACGTCCCGTCACTCTGCGCACCATTTTCATTTACAAAGAAGTATATCACTAAACTTTTCACAAAAGTTTGATCAAAAACTGACTTCCAACCAGGGGGAGGGCATTTTACTGACGCTCGCATCAACCATTCCCCGGTCCCGGGCAGCCGTGCCACTGTGGCAGTATATGCGAGCCCTGCCCGGTATGTGTCGTCGGTCGAATACTATTGTCCCAAAGCCCCGGTTTAGGAAACACTTAAATCAGTTTGTTCTGACATATAAAGCAACATGGCACGAATGTATTCACGCAGAAAAGGAAAATCGGGATCGACCAGACCCAACCGCACCGAGGTACCGTCATGGGTCGAGATTGATGCGGAAGAACTTGAAGGGCACATTGTCAAGTTGTGGAAAGCGGACAAGTCCTCAAGCGAGATCGGAATGATCCTGCGAGATCAGTACGGCATACCTGAAGCCAAACTGGTCACAAATAAAAAGATCATGCATACTATTAGGGACCACGGTCTGGCACCAAATTTCCCGGAGGGCATGCGCAACCTCATCGTTAAAGCGATTAGACTACGCACACATCTTGGTGAGAACAAAAAGGACGTTCATAACAAACGTGCGCTGCAACTGACCGAATCCAAGATCAGGCGACTTGTAAAATATTATCGCAAAACCGGTGTGCTTCCTGCGGACTGGGTATACAAATCAGACACCGCCGAGATGTTAATCACACGATAGATAACTGGCATTTACGGAAAACATAATAATACAAAAATTATGACGATCTGCCGAAGATCGTGCTGGGCGCGAGGTGTTTATCAGCGATAGTAGGATCCGGGACGGCTCGCAGATGCCCGGTGTCGTGATCAAGCGCAAGCACAGGCTCAAGATCTATGAATACCTGTGTGAGATAGGGGTTGAGAAGCTGGAGATATTCGTGTATCATGCGCGCGATCGACCCCCTCGCAGACATGCAGGATCTCGGTTACGAATACCCTGAGATCTCATGATGAGCGTGTGCACTCCCCGCAGACATTGACTTTGCGCTTGATGTTAACGGAATCAATGAAACCGGGATACTGATGTCGGTCTCTGATTCGCATATCTTTGATATGATGCAAGCTTGCCAGCCGGGAAGAAGCCCGTGAACGATATCCGGATGCCATACAGTAGGCGGTCGATTACGGACTGC
Organism: uncultured Methanosarcinales archaeon; assembly: GCA_965369365.1. GTDB lineage: Archaea > Halobacteriota > Methanosarcinia > Methanosarcinales > Methanogasteraceae > Methanogaster_D. The sequence goes on along the minus strand of CBDUQO010000212.1, from coordinate 1,198 downwards.
GCACCCGCGCACACCTTGGGGGTATGACCCGCGCCGATCTGCCGGGTTTTGTGTATCCGCTGGCTAAGTGCTTACCGAAAAATGAAGTAGCAAAGTTGGGCGCTCAGCTTTGCCGTACCGTTTGCAGAGATGTGTGAAATACAGCATCCCGAAGATTGTGACCAGTCTCAAGGAACTTGGCACAAAGAACATAGAGACGCACATCCACTACGATTTTAGGATGGGTGTTTCATTAGCCATTTCAGGATATTGGCACGGGGCAAACTGGTCGAATCTGACGTTCCTCGGGATCGGGGGCAATCAGGAAACACGGAACTTGAAAAGATCCTGCTATTCCATACTACTTTATGGAATGTGTCTAAAGCAAGCATCTCATATAGACCCCTAACATTCCTTGGAACCTCAGTTACCATTCCACGATCCCCCTGATTGACATTATATACTTTGCAATACGACAAACGAACGTGGATCCAACCGGATATAAGCGTTTCGGTATGCGTGCAATTCCTCCCCACCCTTTCGGATGGGGACTCCTTGCACAATCAGTTGAACCGTTGTGAAACTTTTTTGATCCTTTATTTTTCCAAAACCTCTTCTACTAACTCAATATCTCAAAATCAAAAATTTAATATGTGTCCGAGTTAACCCTATACTGTGATTCGCATGTCGGGAACAGTAGCAGAAAAGATAATCAACGGGCATATTGTAGAGGGTAAACAGGCGCGGGAGGAAGAGGTTGCTCTGAAGATTGATCAGACGCTTACCCAGGATGCAACAGGCACTATGACATACCTACAGTTCGAAGCTATATGCATACCAAGGGTAAGAGCCGAGCTGAGCGTTAGTTATGTTGACCATAATACACTGCAAACAGATTTTAAAAATCCCGATGACCATAGATATCTGCAATCCATAGCCCGGAGATATGGTTTGGAGTTCTCCCGCCCGGGCAATGGTATATGTCATCAACTCCATTTGGAACGGTTTGCTTGTCCCGGTAAGACACTGATTGGCTCAGATAGCCATACACCTACTGCAGGAGGTATAGGTTCATTTGCAATAGGAGCAGGCGGTCTGGATGTAGCAGTTGCCATGGCTGGTATGCCATACCGAATAAAATATCCGGATATTGTTGGTATAAAGCTCACAGGAAAACTTCCGGACTGGGTCTCAGCAAAAGACGTTATACTGGAGGTTC
>CBDUQO010000211.1:0-3674 GCA_965369365.1 uncultured Methanosarcinales archaeon | reverse complement strand
TCGCCATTTACAAAAAATAGATCTTTTTGCAAAAACACGTGCGGAATGTCAGGTACATGCAGGGGTCTTCGTTGTGGTAACCCGAAAAATATTAAAGTCTCGCCCGCCGAACCGAAATCTTGATAACCATTCCACAGCAATCAACAGACATCGTGCCTTGGTGGCTTAGCGGTATAGCGCGTCATTGGTAATGACGAGGTCGCGGGTTCAATTCCCGCCCGAGGCTTTCGCAGCGGTTTTTTCCGTGGTATATCCACTATAACGTCCAGTCATTCTACGCACCATTTTCATTTACAAAAAAGTATATCACCAGCCCCCACCAGGGCGGGCAGTTTTTACTCGCAAACTTTTCACAAAAATTTGATCAAAAACTGGTCTCCGATCCGGGATGGCAGTTTTTACTCGATTTTTTGTGAAAAAATCGATCACAGATTATTGAACTGAACCTCGATGCCATCATCGATCGCGATTATCGCGCTCTTCCCCTGCGACGCCTGCCCGGCATTCACGACCACGGTCTCTTTTCCATGCGCGCTTACAACCATTGTTCCCTGATCTTCGTGGATGTGCCCGCACACGATCAGGTCTGCTTTGCCGATCGCGCCTGCAATCGCCACGCTTCCCGCGTTTCCTCCGGGTATCCGGTCAAGCGTGTTCTTTGGGGGCGCATGTGCCAACAGCACAACTCGCGCTTCCCCACCACCATCTCCAGCTCCATCTGTCGCTTCCGCCTCGCCTGCCCGGTTCAACAGATCATCGAGCATCGCGCTGAGCTCATCTTCCGATCGCTCGAACACCGTGTCAAATGGCGTCGGGTTCGAGCCGCCGATGCCAGCAAACGTGACAGCCCCAATGGTATGCACGGCATTCTCAAGATTGACTGCGCTTGACGCGTCGAGGGTTGTAAGAATGCTTCTCTGGTCGCAGTTTCCTGGGATCGCAAGCACAGGACATTCGAGCGGCTCAAGCAGGCTGAGCAGATCGTAAGTCAGTTCGTCCGGTCCGAAGTTGGTGATATCGCCGGCGATCAGCACGACATCGACGCTCCCTGCCTTGCCTGCCTTGCGCACAAGGGCAGGTATCTGCGCGTAATCGCCGTGTGGGTCAGATATTGCAAGTAATCTCATCGCTCCACCTCATATATCTCGTCTGAATGGTGATCGTAGTTTTCGATCACGTTTGTGATTGTGATGGTTCGTCTGACTCAAGTACGTTGCGGTAGAACCGCCCGACCCATTCACCGGGTTCGATCACGATGATCTGCTCACGGTCCTGATACACCCGGATCACCCCGGACGCGGAGACGACAATTGCGACCGCATCGGTTTCAGCGGTGATCGCGGCTGATGCCGCATGTCGCCCGCCAAGACCCTGCAGGATGGTTACCGATCTTGCATCTACATCAAGATACCTGCCGGACGCACACATGACCCCCTCACCCGACACTACGAAAACACCGTCCAGTTGCGCAAACTCCTTGATCGTCTCCCAGTTATCGCTGTTCGTGACCAACCGGGTGTGGCGGGCGTGTCCTTTGAATGGGTTAAGCAAGAGCTGATGGGACCTTCCAAGAACGTTCTTCTCGTCCCCGATGATGAACGCTGTGCCAATATGCTTGCCTTCTCGCCCCTCGAGCGCGAATTCAAGCGAGAGGCTCATAACCGCACGAAAAACATCAGAACATACGATTTTCTCACATTCCTGCATCGATTTCACTGCGTGGCTCTCTCTTGGGTCATATACAACGATTGAGTCAAAGTTCGGGGCATCGATCACCCCGACAATCAAGCCACCGATCGCGCCTTCGAGATACCCGACAACAGCAAGTTTCTGTATATGCTCCTGAAGCACGGTCTTTTCCTTTATGGTGGAGCTCGGCATCGTCTGATACACCAGATCAGACGCTTTTTTTGGCAGAACCACGACTGGGATACATGTTTTAAGCTCTTCGGAAGCGTACGAGTCAGGGAGCAATATAGCGGACGCCTGGATGCGTTCTGCGATATCGACTGCCGACCTGCTGATTGCTTCGTCTATGCGCATGAAATCCCCTCGTTCATAGTTATACAGATGCACACGCAAGCTATAAAAAGATATTTTAAAGGTACTCGCTCTGAATCGCTACAACCTCTGAACTGTCCTTTGCCTGCGCATATTCGTCAAGTAACTGCCTGTTAAGCTCAAGAAATGTATGTCCCCACTTGAATTTGTTAAGTATCAATGATGACTGGTCAAACTCACCAAAAATGTAAAGAGCAGCGGAAAATGCCTCAACAGTCGTGAGTTTGAACGGCTTTCCAAAATTAACAGGGTTTGCAGCGACCAGATACGGAAGTGCTCTCTGTTTCATCTGGCGGAGCTTTCCAAAAACCGTTTCCGCATGTTCCCACGAACAATCCAGCGCAGAGACACTCGTGCCTGCATCATTCGGGGCAAGCGCCATTGGTGAGAACGGGCTTAACAATATCGAGGTGCGTGGCATTCCTGTGGATTTACGCCGCTCTACCAGCCCGAATCGAATCAGTTTTTTGCCTGTACACTTCTTCGGATCACATTGGTCTGCATGATACAGGTACAGTGGGTGCATTATCTATCCACTATTATTCGCAGATTCTTCTCTGAATTCGCAGATAGACATCCGAAAGGTCTCCTTTATCGTAACGGTACACGTCCTTGTCAAGACTTTCGATCACGCCTTGTTCGTAAGCATCCCGGTCCCAGAACCGACAGCCATCCGGCGTTCCGACCTCATCTGCAAGCAGAATCTTTTCTGCGGCATTCTTATCCCTGCCAAACTCGATCTTGAAATCCGCAAGGATGATGCCTCGCTTGAGCAGACGCTCGCTCATGATCTTGTTTGTCAGGCGAGTGCACTCCCTGATAGAATCCAGTTCAGCCGATGTGAGCCATCCATTATCCAGTATCTCCTGCTCGTCGATCGGGCGGTCCTTTTCCTCAAACTTAGTCGTGAATTCAACCATTCCGCCAGGTATCCTCGCGCCAAGACGCGGTTCGATCTCGATCGGCAACGATTCTCCACGTTCATGCCGTCTCAGTATCGATCCTGCGACAAAATTACGCCAGATAACCTCGATCGGAAGAATATCAAGCGGTTCGACCTCCATGATGTTTGGCGGGACAAAAGCACGGAAATGCGTTGGTATGCCCTCTTTTTCCAGAATTCCGAACCAGTATGTGGATAATCTACAGCAAACCTCGCCTTTGTGCAAGAATTCGTCCTTTTTTACCCCGTCAAACGCCGTCGTGCGGTCCGTGAATTCAAAGAACGTTTTTCCACCCTCCTCGAAGATGTCCTTTGATTTGCCGGCTCTCCTCCGTGTGGTCGTCATGAGGTTATCTGTGGCTGCGGATGGTTTTAATCTTTTCCAGATAGGGCAAGGGTAAGTGCCAGAGTAAGTGCCAGAAATAGTACTGGCGGCGATGGCGGTGCATCAGCAACCACGATAAATCCCGGCGATCCGCTATCCAGCCAATCTGCGAGGACATCGTATACGCCTTCGCCAAATGTATTAATCCAACATCAAATACGTTACCAGCCAGGGAGTTTAACCCATCGGCGAGAAGTCCCCTTCCGACAGGGAGGGGATGAATCGCCACTGCACCGGAATACTTATATAGTTACACAAAAAACACCATAACGATGGAATACAAAC
>CBDUQO010000210.1:0-3682 GCA_965369365.1 uncultured Methanosarcinales archaeon | reverse complement strand
GCATCCGGCATGGCACGATTTCTGCATGAACTCGGGATGGAGCCTGCGATCATTGCGACCGGAACCGAGAGCAAGGAGTTTGTTGCAGACGTGGGCGCGGTCGCAAGCCAGACCGGGCATGAGATCAAGATCATCTCGGGATGCGACCTCTACGAGCTGCATGAGGCGGTGAAGGCGGTTGGCGTCGATCTGGTGATGGGAAACTCGCAAGCGACATATAATGGAGCCGACGAGAAGATCGCTTTCGCAAGGATCGGGTTTCCGGTGTACGATCGGGTTGGCTACCAGCGAAGAGCGATCATCGGGTACGGCGGCGGGATCAATCTTGTCGATCGGATCACGAACGCGATTCTGGATCATGCGGATTCGGCGTGAAGCCCCGGGTGCAGGCACTGTTCGGGATGGGAATGCTCATCCTGGCAGTGCTCTGTGGTGCGGGGTTCGTATTTTTATAAGATGTCTGCCAAGATATTTTTATAAGGCTTATGCAATGTGTTCTCGGTTAGGGTGTATGGAGCGCAGAGAACTGTGTGAGGTGATTCCACATCTCAAGGAATGGTGCGAGTATTGGTCTATGGGAACCATCCTGTTTCCATGGCAGGTTTGGTCATGGATGGGGGGTTGTGGATCGATACATACGGAATCAGGAGAAGTCAAATACGAAATCGCTATGTTCAGGCTCCGTACTTAAGTCCGGGGTTTAGTGACTTAAGACAAGAGAGGTAAGAAAAGTAAGTGGTGATTGAAGTTCGATCAGAAGGCATATATGGATCCGGTTTGAATATAGAGTGATATGCAAAATGAAGGGTGAATAAGATTATGGGAGCAATCAGACAAATCGTGAGAATACCGAAAGATCATGAGATCGGGATAAAGATTCCACAGTATGTGCCTGAAAATGAAACAGTGGAGGTGATTTTGATTATTAAAAAAGTGCCGGATAGTTTCAAACAAAAAATCGAAGAGTTAAAAGAAGCAGTAAGAGATAATCTTTTTCTTGATGACCTTATTTCTACTTTGTCAGATTAGCTAACATCGGACATCCGAGTTTTAACAACTATCTCAAAATAAGTAAAATATAATTTGTAAAGAATACTATCTACACAGCTATTCGCGTTCATTCCGATACAAATAACATCAAATATGTGACTTTATTAAATATCGACATACAAGAAGTACAATAATCCAAAAATATCCGAAAGCCTCAGCTACCCGCGCCAGAACATGATGCCACGAAAGCTAAAAAGTGCACCTCTTGCTATTATCTAGCTTTGGAGATCTTCATGACCCTTTCGTTTCTTCTTCTGTTTCCTCTTCGCAGAATCGATGGATGATTGTCGTTTTCTGTGCCTAACCTCCATCTGGCGCAGCACTTCCTCAACCGTGACATCTCGTCTCGGAAGAAAGTGTTTCAGTAGAGTTTGAATGTCCGAACAGCTCAACAGAGGATATTCATCTTTGTTTGACAAACGACGTTTCAGCATGAACAACATCGCCATCATTACAAGTGTCGTATGGTGATGCCAGCCATTCCAACCACGGATCTGGTAGTCATCGAGACCGCATTCGCTCTTTCCGTCCTGCAGGGCGCGTTCGACCCAGAAACGTTGCCCTTGCATAAATGCCAGTCGTTTAACTGATGTTTCCTCAGAAGCATTGCTTAAACTGTATTTAATCTCTTTAGGTGAATCAATTTCCCGTCTTACGATTAAATGCCAGCAATGCGCCTCTTCTTCATCCCCATCCCAGACCCAGACACGCCCTTGCAGAATGTATGCAGACAGCGTGCCTCGTGTGGTTTCTCGAATCGGTATCATCTGCCACGTATCCTCTGGTTGCCGGGCAGCCCACTCGTCAACACGAATCGGGTCTGTCTGTGCCTTTAATTTAGTAGGCTTTCTACCTCGGTTCGATTTTGGCTCCGGAATGGTTGGTTCGGGGTTTTCCAGATAAATGAGCTGATCTCTGTGTATATCAGCCATAAAAATCTCACCACTGGAGTCCAAACCGCGCAAAAAGTCCGGTTCCTTCCCGTATCCACCATCGACCCCCACCCAGTTGAAGCAGATGCCGTTGTTACGAGACTGTTTTATCATATCAAGCGCCTGTTCGGATTTCTTCTGGTAAACAATAAACTCTTCAGGGACGCCAGCATTTCTGCATCGCTCCGGATCATTTATCCAGACCTTTGGAAGATAAAGACGGGTATCGATCAATGTAACGTGGCTACGACAGGCTAACGCCGCAAAAACACCAACTTGACAGTTATCTACCTTACCGAGCCTGCCACACCACTGACGCGCCACTCCTACGGACATTACGCCTTTCTTTATGAAGGAAGTTTCATCAATGATCAGACAGGTGTCCGGATCGCCAACAAAAAGCGAATCCGCTTACTATACCGACCCGATTCAAAATTGCGCGTGCGCTCCATGGATAATTCAATATTAAGTTTCTGAAATGACTGCTCATCCGAATCAGGCACTACCTCTGCCATCCGTTCCATATTCCTCTTATCTGACCGCATCAACCCATAAAGATATTGTTCTGCCTGTGTTGCTACCGATCTGGTGCTCACCGTGAAGTAATCGCTGTAACTACCAATAAAAGACATAAAATCCTCTGCAATACCGACGAATGGATTACTATGCTGACCAATCACGTTATATCTCGTTATTTCTGGTGTTACATTCATTTGTACTGGGATTATGGCATATCTATATTTTAATCCCTGATATGGCACAAAATCCTCTGCAACTTGGATAAATGGATTGGTAGCTTGGCCAATCACTTTGGATATTGTTATTTCTGGTGCTATGGCCATCTGCGAGGGGACTATGGATCTACAGCCACCCCCTTCGGAGTTGTGGTTTGTTACATATAGTCTTTCTGAATATCCCTGGTTCATTCTGGGTATCATACAACTTTATTCTTACTGCTAACTATATATAATGATATACACGTACATCGAGTGTACTCGACTTCTTGGTGATATAGTATATTAGTGTCGATGTGTTGAATCAATCCATCGTGAAAAATCAATGTGACAAAGTAGAACTAACCGGCGTATTTGAGTCACATTCGTGTAATTGGGCAGATGCATCATAAATATTTGGTGCAAATGATCTGTTTTGCGACCATCGTGTCAAGACCCCCATCCCTTCAACGCTTTACCGATCCGGTCATACCGCCGCTTGTACACTTATATGATCCGCGGCGCCATCATCATCCACAACACAACATTGCGCCCGCCGCCGCCCCCACACACGCAAGCAGCAGCACCGCGAGCACACCCGCGCTGAGAATTGTTCGCAAACGATACGTATTTCAGTTGTGGAGGGACGCCTTGTCATAATAATCGACTCCAAGGTGTTACATCCCACACACACAACCTGCCCCTATAAAATCCTTTCGCCCCCTCGAGCCCATCCACTAAATCATAATTACACCTCACACTGCTCACGCGATCAACCCGACCTCCATGCCATCGTGCCAGTCTCTGAAGTCACGGACCCTGACTGAAGTCGGGGGCATCGTGGGCGGGGTCGCGTACATGTGATGAGGACGAGAAGATGTGGGGTGGAAGATAGACGGCTCTCTGGTATCTTGAGTTGTAGTGACCAATGCTATAAAGAGGTTGCCCATTTTATCCGAATCTTTCCACTTTGATTTAGGAGATTTT
>CBDUQO010000209.1:0-3694 GCA_965369365.1 uncultured Methanosarcinales archaeon | reverse complement strand
AAAACTGACTTCAGACACCGGAGGGTATTTCTCGCTCGATCACGAAAAAGTATACCGCCAGCCCCACCCGGAGGGCAGTTTTTACTCGATTTTTTGTGAAAAAATCGTCTTTGAACTGCCGGGATGACCGGAACTCAAAATATGGTCAAAGCCATCCAGTGAGTGACATGTAATGTTTATGTGCTTGCCGATCCATCTCAGCATAGCATTCAAAAAGATCATGGCGAGGAGTTGAAACGGAAACATGCGCCAGCAACTTGTTAGCGAAGTTTTACGCGCGATTGGAATTTCGGGAATGAAACGATGAAAGCAAAATACATAATTTACTACATACTAATTATGCTTGCAGTGTTCAGCGCGCCAGTATCGGCAGACTATCCCCTAATCCGTGGTGATGTGAACAACGATAGCAGACTCACCGCGGCAGACTCGCTCATCGCGCTGCAGATGGCGGTTGGGGGCATACCCCCGGATATCAATAGGGCGGACGTGAATCACGATGGTATGGTAAGTTCGCTTGACGCGCTCATGATACTCATGATGGTGCAGGAAACCGGACATGAAGGGGCGTGTAGCCCGAAGTCCGCATTCGCTGCACACTATAGTCCGGTAAACCTCACAGTAGATCCAAGCGTGCCTCCTCACCAGTTACCTTTGAATTTAAGCAATATCTCAAATATTGAGAATATAACATCCGAGTTCAGATTGAACAAACGTGGAAATGAACTGTTAATGACTAACGGGTTTGTCATAATTGATTATGGATATGTAGATGATATTGTAGCTCCTTATAGTGCTATGGAGCGCCGCGGTGTCCCCATATTTGTCACATCTGATACCTTGCTCCATCTATATCATATCCAGTTTGACGAGATTCTCAAGGGTGCCGAGGAGCGGGAGTTCTTTGATGCGCTTCTTGATATGAGTGCGGCGATGCTTGAACGATCCGTGCAAGATCATGGCAACTATGACAATGCAACAGACCCTGAGATGAAGGAAGCGGCAAGGAGAAACGTTGCATACTTCGCAGTTGCCTTAAAACTTCTCCAGACGCCGACTGAGGAGTACAACGGGACCGAAGATATCAGAAAGATCAATTTCACGGTACCTGACTATGTGCAGAGCGAGGTTGATTGCGAGATTGCGAACATAGAGCGCCACGAGGGCTTTGCTGCAAGCCACATATTCAACTCGGACCCAAACCGGCTATGCATGGATGAATGCTGTTACTGCGAGGATTACTCGCAATACGTTCCAAGAGGGCATTACACACGGAGCGAAAAGCTGAAGCGATACTTCAAGGCGATGATGTGGTACGGGCGGATGGCTTTTCTTATGAAGGGTGGGAACGCCACTGAGTGCAGCGGCATCGAGACTCCGTTGATAACCGAAGAGGATGCAAAACTCGCAACGATTCAGGCATCGTTGATCGCATTAGAGCTTCTGGACACCTCCGCCGGGAATAACACCATACAAGAACACTGGAACCGGATATATTCGGTTACATCCTTCTTTGTTGGAACCGCGGATGATTTAACGCCTTATGAATACCAGAGCGCAATCGTAGCGGTCTTTGGTTCGGATTTCGATACCGCGGAACTTGCAGATGATGGGAAGATGCTGGAGCTCAAAGCGGAATTAGCCGGACTTAAGAGTCCTGAGATATACGGCGGCTCCGGGGTCTGCGTGATCTATCCGCCAATCACACGGGAGAAACTGTACGAATGCCTGGACAAAACAAAGGGTTTCAGGTTCATGGGGCAGAGGTTCATTCCTGATTCGTATATGTTCCAACAACTGGTCACCCCGGCTGTCGGGATGTATATTGGCAATGAGACGCCGTTTACGATGTGCGTCACGGGAGCAGGACGCGCAAGATGCTTCCCAAGAGGTCTGGATGTTATGGCGGTGCTCGGTTCCGGATGTGCCGAGAATATCCTGCGGGAGGACGGCGATACCAAATACGAAGGCATGAACACGAGTTATGATAAGCAATTGGAAGAGCTTAAAACAGAGTTTTCAGGATTTGATACCGCTGAATGGAATCGGAACCTGTACTGGAGCTGGCTATATACCTTAAAGCCGTTGTTAAACGAGTTTGGGGATGGCTACCCAACGTTCATGCAGACAGAGGCATGGCAGAAGAAAGAGTTGCAGACATCGCTTGCCTCATGGACCGAACTTAAGCATGATACTATACTTTACGCCAAGCAGAGTTGTACCCCTCCCACTTGTGCACTACCACAGCCAATAATAGGATATGTGGAACCGGTTCCGGAATTCTACGCTCGTCTGTTGAGATTAACGGAAATGACAGAAGATGGGCTGACAGACCTCGATATTTTGAATGAGACTGAGAAGAAACGATTGCAAAGTCTGGAGCGCATTCTGAATCGATTGATCAATATATCGACAGATGAACTTGAGAACCGGGAGCTTACTGAGGATGATTACGAGTTCATACGTGACTTTGGAGAACATCTGGATTATGTTGTCACAGGCGTTGATACTGAGGGCAAGGAGACCACGATCGTTGCGGATGTGCATACCGATTGTAACACGGGAATGGTTCTTGAGGAAGGCGTTGGTTATGTAAAATTGATTCTGGTTGCATATCGTGTTCCCGACGGCAGGATCCTTCTGGGTGCAGGTCCGGTCTTCAGCTATTATGAGTTCAAGCATCCGGTGGGCGATCGGTTGACAGATGAGGCGTGGAAAGAAATGTTACAGGATAATCCGCCGGACGTGCCTGAATGGGTGCGGGAGATCGTGGATGCCGGTTGAGTTCAATCGCAATTAACACAAGGAGACGTTTTGGGAGAACGTAACTACTCGAGCATGTTGATTGGTCTCTCGATTGTGATTCTATGCTTTCTGGCAAGAACAATAAGAGGTTTATCGTCGCGTCTTTCGCGTGTGTCAACACATCCCACTGACACATTTACAAAAAGCTCATTTTGTGGCGGTGTGAAGTATAACCACAAGATTACACTGATTTCCGCAAGATTTCTGTGTTAATCTTGTGCAATCTCGGTTTTTTGCCTCAGCTAACCACATACAAAAAAATAAAAGAGTGGGGCTGGTGCGATTCGAACGCACGATCGACGGGTCTCTCCGAACCCTCGTTGGTCGAGGAGAGCACAAATCAGTGCTCCAACGGTTCCTCACACGCTTGCCCCGTCGGACAGGCATCAGTAGACCCGTTGCTCATCATTTATCCGCTGGAGCCCGTCGCCATACCTGGCTAGGCCACAGCCCCTTATGGGCCCGATGCGATTCGAACGCATGATCCCCGCCGTGTAAAGGCGATGTCATAACCGACTAGACCACGGGCCCTTCTGCCTTGTGCCGGTCTTCTTGCGTATGTAATCGAAAAGCGTGGTCATGCCTCATAAAATATTCGGTTGGAAGAGGTAGTCAAGCAGGGGTTTGCCGCGGGGGTCTTCTAATATCTGAATCCACGCGCTCGAGGGGTGGTCTCACATTACAAAAGCGCCTGAGTCGATCCTTTTTGGTGGTGGGGTTGCTCCGAGATGTCGGATGTGATCTCTTAAAGGAACCTTGTACACCGGGACAACAGCCTTTAATCTGTATCCCTCAGTGTGAACCGGTGGATGGTGTGGGTTTTTAGCCACAATCATGCAGATTCCACTGGATTTTAGCCGCAAGTCACTTGCATGCACATTTAAACGAA
>CBDUQO010000208.1:0-3704 GCA_965369365.1 uncultured Methanosarcinales archaeon | reverse complement strand
AATGGAGGGGGTAGCAGGTATAGGCAATCTGTGATGTAGCATCTTGTCACACACAGAGGACACGGAGAAAACAGCAACTCTCTGTGCCCTCCGTGTCCTATGTGGTTGCTCTTCTTTGCCATAACTCACCCAACCCGGAAAAAATTAAAAAGTCTCCCAATTTACGCCCCGACCATCACCCCAATCTCTGCCAGCAGATCCATCACATTAAATGGTTTTAGCATAAACCGGCACGCTCCAGCTTCAAGCGCACTGTCCTTAACCATGCCATCAGCACTCGCAAGTATGATCTTTACGTCCGAGTTAATCCTCAGTAGTTCCTTTGTAGCCTCGATTCCATTCTTGTTTGGCATCCGGTGATCCATGATCACGATTTCAGGCGGTGTGTTCATCGATCCGAACATTTTAACCGCCTCGTTACCATCATAAGCATCTGCAACGATCTCATGCCCATTCATCTCGAGAAATGCGCTGTACAGTTCGTGGAGTGCAGGCTCGTCATCCACTATGAATATCGTTGCCATCACGTTTCCCCTTCGGAAGATTTATAACGAATTTACTCCCACGCGTCCAGTCGCCCCGGACCCTATCCTCAACCCGGGCAGTTCCCCCATAACTCTCAACAACGTTTTTCACGATGGTAAGCCCGAGTCCTGACCCCTGGCTGCTCTCGCCAGCCTGTTCCAGACGGTTGAATACCACCTCTTTATACTCGTCGCTTATGCCGTGTCCGTGATCTACAACCTCGATCTGCCAATACGCCCCGTCCGCCGATGCTGATGCTGACGAATCGATATTGACATCGATTTCAACGATCTCGTGTTCGTCGAACTTGACTGCGTTGTTCATGAGATTTGCAAAAACATCGAAGAGCAGGTCGTTGCCCCGGATGAAATACTGCCCTTCTGTTATGTTTGAATTGATCCTGACTTCCTTCGGAACTGATTTTGCGTCGTCGCTGGCGCTTGCAAACGCGGGGTAAATATCGATCGTATTTAGTTCGATCTCACCTGACCGGACCCTTGAGAGCTTTTTCACGTTGGCTATGAGGTTTGCGCTCTTTTTGGCATGTTTGAGTGATGTCATGACATGCTTCCTGAATTGATCCGGGAAATCGGGCATCTGCAGCATGAGATCCAGATAGCCGATCGTGACCTGGTTCATGTTGTTGATATCGTGCCCCATAATGTCTGTATAAAATTCTGCACGGTGGTATTCCTCTTCGATACGCTCCTCTGCCCGTTTTCGTCTCGTGATGTCCCTGAATATCGTTAATTTCGATACAGTGCCATCGATATTCTTAAGGGGGGTCTCGATGAGGTCATACGTCCTATCTCTCTGGTGGGCATGCCATTCCCACCGCACGGTCTCTCCTTGCAGTACGCGGGGATTTTTACATAGCGGACAAGGCTCTTCCCGGTTATGAAACACTCTATAGCAGGTGCTGCCTGCCTGATCTCCGAATATGCTGACCAGGACTTTATTCATAAACTCTATTTTATAGTCGTCTGACACCACATACACCCCATCAGCCATCGCGTCAAACATCAGATTTAGATTATCCCGCTCTTTCCTTATTTTTGCCTCAAATTCCACTGTTTCTGTGATATCTCTGCTCACCCGGACCGTACCAATTGGCACACCATCCTTATCCTTCAACATCGCCACAGACATGCTGATGTGAACCGGTGTCCCGCCTTTCCGGGTCGAAATTGTTCTGTAGTGTCTGATCTTTCCCTCCTTGCACACCATCTCCATTATCCGGTCGGCTTCTGCAGGGTCTGCAAAGAACCTTCTGTTGTGTGTTCCGAGCACCTCATCTGCCGTGTAACCCATGTAGCCCTCTGCTCCGGCATTCCAGTCACGTACGATCCCGTCCATGTCCACAACCACAACTGCATCAGCAGAACTCTCAATAACATTCGCCAGATACTCCTTTGTCTCTCTTAGCTGTATTTCTGACCGTTTCAACGATTCTTCTGCGATTCTACGATTGGTTTCATCGTGGTAGACCGAAGCGATCTCTCCCGATGGCAGCTTGTAAACAAAATGCTCTCGCCATCCGGCAATCCTGTCATCCTGATACATGCTGATCGGATGGTGTTCAGGAGTGCCGGTCGCCCACACCCGCCGGAACACCTCAAGAAGCCCGAACTCCTCAACACCCGGGAACACCTCAAGAATACTCCGGCTGATCACCTCTTCACGCTTGATATTATCGATCGTTTCGCTTCCTTTGTTGATATCTGCGAAGACGAACTCCATACCATCGTCCACAGCATCATATATGGCAATCCCATCGACTGTATTCTCAAATACCGCCCTATACAGGGCTTCGCTCTCCTGCAATGCCGCATCTGACTGTTTACGCATCTCTTCCAGTTCCATGTTGTCAAGAGCGATCGCTACGCTGCTTGCCACCTCTTTCAGCAGTTCCTTCTCGCCCTCCCGGACTCTGACGCCAGGCAAAAATATTATAGCAAACAACCCGAATCGCTTGCCTGCATGTTCTATGCGGGCGACCGCAACATCGCTGCCGGCACAGGTGTCTTCAAATGGACATCCACTGCAATCGGTGGGTTTGTTCATGGCTTTAATCAGGTCTTCCTGGCCTTCTTCTCTGGCAAGCACGCCCCTCACGCATTCAGGGGGGTTACTGCCAGACATGCTGTCACAGAAACAGGAGATGCCATCAGCATCACCCGCGCAGGAACTTGCAACCGATGTGAATGAATCGCCGCCAAAACACGCAATACATGACGCACAGTATCTCTGCTCCTCGATCACGGCATCACAGACCGTATTGAGCAGACTACTTCGATCCTTCGTGGTCACGACCAGATGGTTAACATTCTTGATGGTTTTGAAGATGCCGCTCAAGTGAGCCTGATGCTCTGCATGTACAACCCTATCCATCAGAACAATGATCGTGATGGAGACGACTATGAGCATTGGGGCTCTGATATAGTCATAGATGGTCGTTACATCGTGTCTCAGGAAAAGATGGCTTAAAACCAGAAGTACTGCAAGGAATATAGCCACAAAGAGACCTTTCTCCCGCCACCACAGGGCTGCAAGGATTATCGGGATATAAAAGAGATGGCTGAAGACCGCACCGATCCCGAGCACCACATGGAAGTAGTATGTGGTCATGCAGCAACAGGCAAGTAGAAGCATCATTGCAACAATCTTGCACCGTTCCATATACTTCTCAGATTCTCCCCCAACACCTTTCACGATGGCACGCCTCCTGATGGTTCAGGCTTTTATATCTGTGGGCGTGTTATATAATCATACCGGTTATGCGCTCAAATAAATACCTTTTTTCGTTTTTATGGTATTGCACCATACGTCCGGTCACTATACGCATCATTTCCATTTATGGTATGTATTCAGCTAAGGCGAAAAAATGGGATTTCACGAGATTTGCACAAGAAGATGGTGGTACACATAATCTATTGATAGTATATTTGTATTATATATTCTATTCACTATACTTTCTCGTGGAAATCAGTATAATGTTGCGGTAGCTAAACACTTGCCGAAAAAGTATAGGCTCTATGGTAATTCGAGTTACAAGCAGCTCGCAAGATAAATTGTGCCCGGGCATTAGAGGCGTAGAGATCACGAATGACACGAATAAACGAATGGCACGAATGCTAAATCGGAATAAATTTGTGTCATTCGTCCAAACGCGTAATTCG
>CBDUQO010000207.1:0-3729 GCA_965369365.1 uncultured Methanosarcinales archaeon | reverse complement strand
TCTTCTGCGTTCTTCTCCCGATAGTAGACCATCAATTGTTCATGCTTTGTGTCGATGGTAGCCCACACATACTCGTGAGCCGATGATATATCGACACTGAAATCCTCATTCAACACACTAATTGTTCCATTCTCCGACACCAGCCGTATGAAGTGCACTTTACCCTATGTGATCGGCAGGTTATTCACATCAATCTCAAACTGCCTGCATGGCATAACTCCGGCCCGCACGACCTACGCCGGAACCCGCCAGGGGTTGTGTGCGATCCTGCAAGCCGACACATATATCGCCTGCCACCCCACCCAGCACTTAACATGCAATACGACTCCACCCATAAAATGCAAGCTCGCCTGAACTCTCGGCAGACATTGCAACGCCACCCCTCGGAAGAAAGCCAGAACCTCAAACAGATCTCAGAATTTCTCCCGTCAGACGGAACGTCGCGTGGATTTCCTTGTGAAGATGACCGCTGGTGGGGGGTCCATCCTCCACGCT
The DNA here is from genome assembly GCA_965369365.1 of uncultured Methanosarcinales archaeon. Taxonomy (GTDB): domain Archaea; phylum Halobacteriota; class Methanosarcinia; order Methanosarcinales; family Methanogasteraceae; genus Methanogaster_D. Next base: position 3,234 of record CBDUQO010000207.1, on the reverse strand, counting down.
CGAATTCCAGATCAAATACGACTTAAAATAGCCCCCAACATGATGACACCGTATTATCTTCGTAGACGCCTTTCAATTTCGCGAACTATTTTTTCTGCCCTTTCTACCGCATTTTCCGCTTCTTTTTTCGATATCGTACCTGCGGTATCGTATGTTGTTTTATACTGTATGTTATGGTAAACTATCACAGATTCGGACACTCCCCCAATTCGCTCCATCACCTCAATCTCAGTCGCCGTTCTCTACCATCTCCGTCTCCACCACCACATCTACCGCCACATCCGGTCCCGCCCCGACGTCCTGAAACGGCACGATATCCGCATACCACCCCTGAAGGAAGAGAAGCGCGTGGTATTTCATGAATACCGGGCACGGCACGGTTGCAAGAGTGATCAGAAACACAAGTACCAGCATAGCTATAATAATGCCCGGTACGAGCAAAATAAGGAGCGTCACGTTGGAAAAACATATTCCAAGCGCCGAAAGGATGAGATAAACCGCGATGCCGATCACTGCCATGATGAGTACTGCAAGCAACCCGACAATGATTGCGATGATGACTGTGACGATGCCAACCACAATACCCAGCAGTATCCGCAGCACCCAGTAGAGGAGTAACTGTGGAATGCTACGCGCTGCGGTACCGACCACTTTTGCAAGCGCCCCCATTATACCCACATGCTCATATAGCATCACCGGAATCGCCAGGTTGATAAACGAACCTATAATCGCAAGGATCACGCTCCCGATCACGATAACAGTAAAAAACATGAAAAGCGATCCGAAAAATACGATACTGAAATCCTCCTTATATAGCGAGGATAACGCTGGAAGCAGCGATAAGATGATGGCGATTAAGAACGTGATGCCAAGTATCCATTTCAGCACAAACAGTTGCAGGGCATTTCCCAGATTGTTTCTGATGTACGTCCCGATGGTAACGGTGTTGTTCACCACCGATTCGACAAAAACAAACTCCATCGCACACGAGATGTACGAAAACAGGACGATCGCCAGCAGGATGAGTAGTGCTACAAGTACAATGAGATACCGGATCTGACGCATAAACGCTGGCACTTCGGATACTATCCCTTTCACTGCCTCATCGAACTCATTGTCGTCGAAGCATTTAAAGTCTTCAGAATCTCCGAAATTCCCGCTTGACGAGTTATATCCGAAATTTGATCCGCTGGCGCCGATAAAGAATATGATTATCGCAAGTTTTACCCACATTCCCAAATCAAAAGGCTCGAATAGCAGGCACCGGGTCTTTGTCAGAGCATCCTCGATTGCATCCCATGCAGCCCATTCAGACATCAGGGTGATTGAATGAATCGATCCGATATATGATTTTGGGTGGTCGAACATCTGCTAAACCGGATGAAACCTGTGTACACACTATCATTTTTAGACGGGTTTTTGCGCTTTGTTTGACTGGCAGCCGCATACGCACCGAATCGCCTCAATCTGCAGCGCATTTCTTATATTATGCAAACAGAAATCCATGTACGATCTGATGTGCATCGGGTGGCATGTAGGTGGCGGGCTGAGGCGGAAACGGGAGTTGGTTATGGTGTATAAGTGCCCGGATATTTCATGTTATCGGCAATCACGGGGCAGGAGAACGCTGATATGGGCGCCACAACCACATTTTCCATCGAACATGTCCGGCAACTTCGCAAACTTGCAGGATAATCATGTCGGAAAAAACATTACTATCAGGACTCGTAGACCGCCAGCAGGATGCCGTGACCCACACCAGCGGTCCGCTTTTGATCCGGGCTGGTGCAGGCACCGGTAAGACCACGACCATCACCGTGAAGATTGCGTATATGGTGCAGGAACTCAGGGTTGATCCTAAGCAGATACTTGCTCTTACATTCTCAAGAGCAGCCGCAGCTAACATGAGATCACAGGTCGATGAGTTGCTCAATGGTATATCCGAGGTGCAGGTCAACACGTTTCATTCGTTCTGCGCAGGAGTCATCCGGGATAATGCGGATAAGTGCGGGGTGCACCAGGACTTCTCGATCCTTGAAGATGTGGATACCGCGGTCATACTGCACAGGGACCTGGGCGTGGGCATCAGGGATGCGCTGCTGTACACGTCATCGATCTCAAAGGCGAAGGACTTGAATATCACAATTAAGATGCTTGAAGAGTTCGCGGGGCAGAAGAGAGAGGCGATCATCCCGCTGGAACCTGATTGTGACCGGTGGGAAGAGATATTCCGCGAGAACGCAACATTGCTCAATACATTTCACCTGCTGGATAAGCCCGGGCAGAAGGCGCAAAAAGCGGATAAGAAGCACTGGACAGCCTTCAACGACCTGTATCTGGAATATGTTAAGTACAGGGATTTCGTGCAGGCGTGGGCACAGTACGAGACCCGGAAAAGACAGCGAAACGCCCTTGACTATGGCGACCTGAACACAAAAGCCCTGCAATTTTTAAACACCTACGGTGCCGGGCAGAGCGCCGATATATACCGACACATCATAATCGATGAGTTTCAGGACACCAACTACACCCAGTTTGAACTGATCAAGCTGCTTTCAGGAAATGACCGGAACGTAACGGTGGTTGCCGACCCCAATCAGACAATCTACGCATTCAGAGGCGCATACACCAACAATGTCCCGGAGTTTGAACGGTACTTCGATATTCAGCCGGACGACCGCGTAGACCTTGATGTGAGCTTCAGATCCACGGGCAAGATCCTCGATGTATCCCGCAAACTTATCATGCACAACTATCCGGAAGCTGGTGTCGGTGATTCCGGGGACGCTGGTGATGCGGGCACTGCTGGCGATGCGGGGTTGTGTGTTCAGCTCAGCAACTTTGAGGGCGTGAAAGGCGAAAACGTCAACATCGCCGAGTGCGTGGATGAAGATGAGGAAGCAAGGTACATCGTGGAGCGGATCGAGGCGCACCTTGAGAGCGGAATGGACCGATCTGATATCGCCGTACTCTACCGCACACACGCACAGGGCAGGAAGGTCCGCCAGGCACTGGAGCAGAAGGGTCACAGCATCCGCGTTAAGGACGACACCGATTTCCTGAAGCAACCCGAGATCAAGACCGCACTTTCATACCTGTACGTGCTTGACAACGTTGCACATCCAAAAGCCAGAGGCACTGAAGGCTGGTGGCGGCTGTTTCATTACAATCATGCCCTTGATACGGCAGACTCGATCCGTATCGGCGAATATCTCAAAAAACACAGGATAACCT
>CBDUQO010000206.1:0-3802 GCA_965369365.1 uncultured Methanosarcinales archaeon | reverse complement strand
TCCACCTCAACATAATCGCCATCATGGAATATCGCAAACGGATCCTGCTCCAGCCGGTCAACAAGCGGGATACTTGATATGATCGCCCCGACAGCGACAATCGTCTCTGCTGTGAGGTTGATTATGGCGCACGGGGCGACATTATTCTTTTTAAGGCTGTAGATCACATACGATCCGACAGTTGAGCCTTTGCCATGGGGAAAGATGAAGACACGGTCTGCAATCGAGACGCCCTTCTTTGGATGATCGTTTTCCATGATAATCCCGGTTTCCGGGTCGATCCCTCCGAGAAACGATATTGGGGTCTCGGAAATGAGCACTTTGCCTGATGCAACGCCTTTTGAGACCGGGTGACCCGCAACCATCATAGATACTCCTCGATCAATCGCTTTGCCCAGACCAGTTTCTTTCTCTTGATCTCGCCGACATCAGGATCGTCATAATCAAACCCGAGAAGCGTCACGCTTGCGGCATGGAATGCTTTTGCCAGAAAGACACACCGATCCCCGTCTGAGAACCCGCCAAAGTTGTGGATGTTGTCAAACGGCTCTGACTGGGTCGTGCCGAGCACTCTCGCCCGATTGAGACGCGGCACAACCGACCGGACCGCGGGAATATTATCACCATGAGCGTGTACCACCACAAAGGATCCCTTTTCGCTTGCAGAGATGATATCTTCGATCGTTCCGTCAAGATCAGTTACGACCACGTCGGGAATCATCCGGTTCGCCATCAGGACAGTTGTTGCACCATCTGCAGCGATGACGATCTGATCCTGCCTGATCGATCGCAGGTCTGATGCAAGCGATGGCGCATTTCCGCACACCACGACGTCTCCTCCGGATATGATGCCACGAAGATCTGCGGGTGTGCCAGCTCTTCCGTGCAGCAGGTCTGCGAGTATGATGGCACTACGCTCGTCTTCCGACCGATCAAAGCCAAAATCTGCAAGGATTCTACGGTAGAGCGGTTCCCATTCGTCAAATTCCATGTCCGAATCATCGGTCGGGGGATGGTTAAGTTTTTCTATCTGGCAGAACTGGTTTATATTATGGTCTTCAGGAAACGTACCCGCGTAGATCTCGCAAAAGAGACATTTCTCGAACACATAAGCCCGATCGAAAGAACAGAGTGCATACCAATCGAAATGGCTGCCAGCCGGATCCTTGCACAGGATATTATATCAGAGATCAACATCCCTGATCACAGACGCTCCGCGATGGACGGGTACGCAGTCCGTGCGGACGACACCACGGGCGCATCAGAGGCAAGTCCGGCACTTCTGCGGGTGGGCGTCGATTGCATGAGGGTGCATACAGGATCGCCAGTGCCTGACGGGATGGATGCGGTGATGATGATCGAGGACACTTTATCGGCAGGGGATGATGATGGTGGCAATGATGGTGCGGATGGTGATGGTGATGGTGATGTCGGCATGGTCGAGATCCGTACCGCAGTACATCCAAACAAAAACGTCAGCCTGGTCGGAGAGGACGTCTCGCGGGGTGATACCGTGTTTCTGACAGGACACCAGATCAGGGGGTGCGATGTTGCGATGCTTGCGATGCTTGGCATCACCGAACTCGAGGTATTTGCATGCCCCAGGGTTGCAATCATCCCAACAGGCTCCGAACTTGCCCCGCGAGGCGGAAAGATCGAGGAAGGTAAGATTCGGGAGACAAACGGGCTGATGGTCAGCATTTACGTCGAAAAATGGGGTGGAATTCCAGACCACCGGGGAATTGTCATCGATGATCCGGATCTAATCAGGAATGAGGTCATTGCATCTGTAGATGCAGGCGCTGATATGGTCATTCTCTGCGGCGGCACGTCGGTCGGGGCAAGAGATTATGTGCCGGGCGTGATTGAGTCTGCCGGAGATCTGCTCGTGCATGGCGTTGCTTTGAGCCCGGGAAAGCCTGCTGCACTTGGTGTGATCAAACACACCCACAGCGTGCCGGCACTCTCGCTTCCAGGCTACCCTGTCGCATGCCTGATCGCATTAATCGAGTTCGGGCGCCCGGCAGTCCTGAAACTGGAACGCGTGCCCCCAAAGCCGGACCGGATACTACACGCACGCCTTGCCTCAAAAATCGCCTCAAAAATCGGGTATCGCACATACACACGGGTGCTGGTGGACGGCGATGTGGCGCGTCCGGTCATGACCTCAGGCGCAGGCATCCTCAGCTCAGTCACACAATCAGACGGCTTCGTCATCATCCAAGAAGAACTGGAAGGGTTAGATTGCGACGACGAGGTCGATGTGATCCTACTCGAGTAAAACGATTTTTCCACAACGATTTTTTCACAAAAAATCGAGTAAAAACTGCCCTCCGGGTGGGGTTGGCGTGGTTTTGAAGGTGTTGTCAATCAGAATCTGGTGCCGGATGCTTCGGGTTTTAGATATCCGGAAAACCGGGGTTTCGAGCCGACTCCACACAATGTGACAACCCCTGGTTGGCGATATTGTTTTCATGGGAATCGAGTGAGAAATGCCCTCCGGGGTTGGTGGTCAGTTTTTGATCAAACTTTTGTGAAAAGTTTGGTGAAGAGTTTGCGAGTGAGAAATTCCCTCCGGGGGGTTGGTGATATACTTTTTCGGGCACAATCGGGGCTGTCACGTCATCTGGGGTTATATGAGATTCCATGAATCTGTTCAAGTGGGCTGCAGGTAAAATTTGTGAAATCGGTGTTAATCTGTGGCTAAAATCCATTATAATCCACAGGTTAACACGGATTTCACTGATTTGATGTAATAATAGCGTAAATTTATGAAATCGGAATCTACGATGATTATCGTAAATCACCAATTTTTTGGATAGTGCCCCGGTTACCTCTTAATTTGAAGTGGATACCTGGAGACTTTTGTTCTTTGCGCCATTGTGTCTTTCTCGTTATTGTTTTCCAATTTAACGAGAGTGACGCGAAGAGTGTCGTCAATCCCGGTCTTCACGTCTTTTGCGTTGTTGTACATCCAACTGACCATCACGGAAATCCCTGGATTTCCAGAACAGTGCCCGGTTATTTCCGACATGCGCTAACTGATAATCGGTAAAAGCGCCGGGGATTTTTCAGATAGTGCTTGCTCCGTGTTTCAAACATCTGACAACATTAGCCACCACCAAATCAAAAGTTTTAAGTATATTGTAACACTCACTCATAACCGCACACAGCAATAAAGTAAGTGGTATCAAAATACAAAAGGTGTTTGTTAATGAATGCAAAAAATACGGTCAGGGCATACTGGGACAAGAGGAGTCAGACGTATGATACGACCGTGTATAAATCGCAGATAGAGGCAAAACGATTCTGGAAGACCGTGCTACACGATGCGATCAGGGCAGATAGAAATCTCAATATCCTGGATGTCGGGACCGGGACTGGGTTTCTGGCTCTGATCTTTGCGGAAATGGGGCATAACGTAACCGGGATAGATATATCCAAACACATGCTTGAGAAATCCCGGAATAATGCCAGTAAACTGAATTTAACTCTCAGTCTTATGCATGGCGATGCGGAAAACTTGCCTTTCGAAGACGAAACGTTCGACATTGTGATAAACCGGTATCTCCTCTGGACAATGCCAAATCCCGGGTGTGCTGTTGATGAGTGGCGCCGCGTTGTAAAGTCAGGTGGCAAGATTCTGCTCATCGACGGAAGCTGGTACGATTCTACAGTAAATATGCGTTTGCGAAGATTTTTTGGCAGCATAATCGCTTTTATAACTGAAAAGAAAAATCCGTTTACATTCATGGGGTATTATGCCCGTATAAAGGATCAACTGCCTTTTTTTAATGGAAGT
>CBDUQO010000205.1:0-3812 GCA_965369365.1 uncultured Methanosarcinales archaeon | reverse complement strand
GGGCGGCATTCATCCCCGCTACAAGTAGCGGGGTCTTCTGCCGCGTACCTATAAAGAATTGAAGAGGTTGAAAGCTCAAATGGCATCTCTGGAAATAAGAAAAGCTGAACTGCTATCCGTTCTTGATGGATGAATCCACATGACAGAAGCGTCAACAGGGACGGTCGAGGATTTTGTTGTGCCAGCGATGACCAGCTCGAAGCAATCAACATCACAACCACGACCAAACCCCATTAAGAGTTGACAATCCATGAATTTCCAGAAACTGCTCTCCAAACCAGAAGGGAAAACACTTGAATTCAAACGAGATCTCACATCCCTGAAACCAATTCTCAAAACGCTGGTTGCCTTTGCCAATACGGCAGGCGGAACAATCATCATCGGGCGATCCGGCGGAAAAATAACCGGCGTTGGCGATGTGCTCCGTGAGGAAGAACGCCTGGCAAGCGTAATTGCAGACAGTATCCCCCCGTCCCTGATGCCGGAACTTGAGGTCTGCTATTATGTGAGCAAGGTGCGCAACCGTGCAATCGTTCGTGTCTTTCGGGAACTGGGGCTGATGGAAGAATGGGGTAGCGGATACAGGAGAGTACTCGCAGCGTGTCAGGACATTGGATATCCCCATCCCGACTGGCAGGAGCTGGGATCAGCATTTCGGGTGACATTTTACCCCCTTTCAGAATCCAATGTCCCTATAAATGTCCCTGTAAATAAGCGGCAGCAGTGGTTTCTGAATCAGATAGGGGAAGGAAAACGGGTCAAAAGCGCTGATCTGGCGCACCACTGGAACGTGACCGAAAAAACGGCAAAGAGGGACCTCGCAAACTTAAAGAATCAAGGAATGATTGAATTTGTTGGCTCACCGAAAACGGGAGCATACCATCTTAAGGAGTGAGAATATGTCGCACAAGCGGGGAGTAACTGAAACTGATATTAGGGCTGTGTTACTGGCTACTGGCTCGGTTTCTGTGGTCGCTACCAGCAGTTTCTCCGGTATACAAACAAAAAGACGATTCCATCAACTTAAACGAAATATGAGGGTACCACACCATGTCAGAGATAAGAAAACATTATTTCCTTGAGAAATGTTGCATCATCGCAGGAGAACGAGCAAAAAGACCGACGGATTTCATAAGAGAGAGGGAACCGGAACCAAGACCCGAAACATGCTCTTCTGTCCGGGCACTGAGGATCTGACACCGGCTGCAACGGCTGTGTACAGCTACGAGGGCAACAAACTGGTCATCCGAAAAGATGAAGACAACAAACGGGTGAAGGACTGGGAAGTCAGATGCTTCCCAAACCTGTATCCTGCACTTCCCGGGCACGAGATCATCGCAGAGACCCCTGATCATGAAAAGCACCCATCAGACTTTACAGATGATGAAATCACGCTTCTCATGCAGGTCTATTCTGACCGAACAACTCATCATCTGAAAAATAACGACACAGAGTACGTCTCCCTCTTCAGGAACTATGGCAGGGATGCCGGAGCATCTTTATCGCATCCGCACACCCAGTTGATGCCGATTTCGTTTGTCCCGCCCCTGATCATGCAGGAACTGACTGCGATCGAAGAGGCGGACCGGTGTCCGTACTGCGATATCGTGGAGCAAGAATCAGGCGGAGAGCGGGTGATAATCGAGAACGATCACTGGATCGTGTTTGCGCCGTACTGTTCACGGTCGCCGTTTGAGATGTGGATAATTCCGAAGAAGCACGCAAGCAGCATAACCGCGCCCGATTGCCTGACGTCGCTCGGTACGACGCTTAGGGATACGCTTTTGAAACTGAAGACCCTTCTTAACAATCCAACGTATAACTACATTTTCTTCCGGATGGACAACAGCAGCTATCACCTGAACATCAGAATCGAGCCAAAGCTCTCGATTGCGGCGGGATTTGAGAAGAATACCAATGTCTACATCAACACGATGCCTCCGGAGGATGCGGCAAGATCACTTCGAGAGATCGATTTTCCGCTCAAAATCTGAAAGAATAGAGTAATATATCACAAAAGCATCGATTGGGCTGTTGTACGGGCTGAAGTAACTGTGCACCTCTCCCGGACCTCCTCCTGAGGTGAAGAGGTAATACAAGTGATCGCTGATCCCAAGACGCCTCCAGGTCTCGATTAACTCCTGGTTCTTGGTCTCCTTAACCTTTTTTTCCATGCGCTTCAGCTTCTCATAACATGCGATCTGCATCTCGTTTCCGAGCCAGCAACTGGTGTCGCGTTCAAGATCCGCCCAGGAGATCGTGTCAAAGACCCCAACATTGATCTCGCCAACGGGATCGCATCGTTCCACAATCTCGGATGGTGTCAGAAATGAGAGGTGGTCATATTTGAGAACCTCGTCCGGAAGGTATCTCAGAAACTCAAATATCCCGGTGTCTGCCCAGTGGTGCTCACCAAGCGTCTCATAATCCATGAAAATATTGATGCAGTCGCCCTGTGTGTTAGAGAGCCACGCAGCATACTTATCCGCGGTCAGCGGATACTCCTCCCACGATCTCGATGAGAAGCGGAACCCGATGTCGTCGGTCAACTGGTAATTCCTGAGAAGAACCGGCATGGCACCATGCCTGTACACGTAGTTCGGCGATCTCCAGCCGAGTATCCTTGGGATGCCCTCGGTAAATATCCCTTTGAATCCAAGCGACTTAGCAAGTTCTGCGATTTCATTGTTGTACAGGAATTCACTGTTCTCGAAGAATGTTGGCGTGTATCCGATCAAATCCCGTATTGTCCTGAAATGCATCTCTACCTGTGCTATAAACTCATCTTTAATCTCGTAAAGCGATGGTAGAGAGTGGTAGTATGTCTGGCACAAAAATTCAACATTCGCAGTCTCTGTGAGATTTTTGAAGAGTTCCAGAAGGTCGGGGTCCCACATCTCGCACTGCTCAAGAAATACTCCGGATATGCTGAATGAGACCTTGAATTCGTTTTTGTGTTCATCCAGCTTATCCAGGATGGTCTCGGTCGCCGGGTGGTAACATTTCTCTGAAATTTTATTGAAGGTACTGTGATTCAGTTCATAATCAATATATTCCCCTCCGTGATATGGGAATCCCCGATTCAACCGGTGCGGCTGGTGGACTTCAAACGAGAGGGATATATTGGTCATCATTACATAGTCGTGTTCTGGCGACATAAACTTGACTATGAGAAAGTTCGGGGTTGCTGTGCGGGAATCAAAGAAAAAGATTATGGCGATTCCGAGTATCATGGATGCGTGGTGTAGCCAAGGGATACGCCATATCGGGCACGTCTGTTGCGTAGGAATCGTGAGGAGCGGCTTGTTAAGGAGATTATCAGGAGCAATCTCAATATCACCAGATGAAAGAGGGTTTCTTATCCTATAACAGCGAGTTATTCAGCCAGGGCGAGGGTATCGTGCCTGTCAAGAACCTTGTTCAGTTCTGGTCGCAATGGGTTGATGAAATCGAAACAAACACCATCACGTAATCTCCCGCACGAGAAGCGTTCGCAGCAAGAAGATTGCGGGAATGATCTCAAGCCGCCCGGGTCCCATGTTACATATCAGCATGATCTTGCCCGCGGCAGGGAGACTTGCCGTAGTGATGCCGGTTGAGAGCCATGGCATTGCTCTGTGCGGATACCACCCCAAGGATCACACAATTAAGATTGAAACCTGCCGGCACTACATGAAGGAGCACCACCGAGCACGATCAGGAGGTCGCCGATGTTGCGACACAGGATTGTAATGTGGCTCTCTGGTATCTTGAGTTACAGTGACCAACGCTTATAAAGAGGTTGCCCATTTTATCCGAATCTTTCCACTTTG
>CBDUQO010000204.1:0-3864 GCA_965369365.1 uncultured Methanosarcinales archaeon | reverse complement strand
TACTTCCACATTTCGTGCGTGACAATACATTTGTTTTTGACTATCTCGAAATATTTGGGGTCATGTTGATTGTAGCATCGGTATACCGCACCGCAAACAAAATCAACGGCTTGCAAACATGGTTCTTGGTGAGAATCTATATGGGTAATATTCAGCACCTTCAGCCCATCCAATAACTCTGTAATCTTCCATCCAAGATATTGATTGAAGTTCTCCCTATGTTTTTTAGCGAATTGTCGATCCACAATAAGGTCTATTTTTGGATCGGGCGTCTCGATGAGGAATTTGTCCAATAAAACCCTGCACATATAAGCATAAAATTCGTTCCTTTTCTCTCGAAGTTGTTGATATACGCGCGCCTTCTCGACATGAACATATCCAAGCTCGACGTTCTTAGAGCTGATGATGTCCAATATGCCAATTTTCACATTATCTGGCGCCTTATTAAACTTGAATTCTCCCAGTTTACGATTTTTTTTGGATGATGCTTTTCTTATTTTTCTCCTATATCTTTTCAGCGCATTTTCAATCGTTTTTGGATCGCGTGTCGCTAAAACTGCGATGACATAATGTTTTGAAGATTGCATATTGAAACCAAGATCGCCGCTTTCGTCAAGATAGATATACAAAGGTAATCACTGATGTTGGGATTGCTTCGAAGTGATTTATACTTATTCAAAGAGATTGATTGGAGGCAAACAGACACTATACTCAGCACAGGGCATAAACTACGATTTGTATGGGCATGGTCAGTCTTCGTATAAAGTCTATAGACAAATCCTGAGTTATGCAAAAAAACCTTAATATGCATACATCTATGTAAATCTGCATCTAATAATGGTTTTTAGGCACAGATTAACACTGATTTATACTGATGTCACTTTTTAGGTATTTTTACCTGCGAAATAAACTAACAGCAGCCTGCAAACAAGAACTCGGATATTTACCAACCCGGTGGTTTCAGGGCTTTAAAAAAGCTCAAGTTGTGGCGGTGTGAAGTGTAACAACATTCATATATACCATCGATTCATCCACCCCACCTTCGTCCGCGCCTACACAAACACCCGACCCCAAGTGGGTCATGATGCTCTGCAATTTATTGCAGGGTAGTTGACTTCTGGATGACGGTGTCGAGAACACATAAATTGGTGTACCATGTAGATGTTTGCATGATTCACATGCTCGTGTCACCCACACCATCGGAGGCAGAAGAGTTCGCACACACCCACGCGTGGCACACGCTCAAAAGATAATGTGCTGATTGTGGTTGGGTGTTGCAGTGTCGAGTATGTTGGGCGGGCGCGGTCAACGCTTGGGGGGGTGAGCGCATTATTATTGTCGAGCCTGATGGTAGTGTGCTTGTGCATCAGCGGGCGGGGGGTGCGCCTGTTAACTGGCAGCCGCCTGACACACGGGTCAGATACCAGACTGAAGCCGACAGCGATACTCATCTGTTTGTGATCTACTCATATCGGCTTAAGCCACCGGAAAAGAGGTATGTGCGGTTCAAGACCATCGGCATGATCAGCGTGCATCGGCTGCGTGACGATCAGGCTCTACGGATCACTGGGGCAGAGTCCGACATAGCCGACAGGATCATGCGCGATCCGGGCGTGATCGAGGAGGGACTGCGCATAACAGACCGCGAGAAACAGACACGATCCGGCGCAATCGACCTGTTTGGGATCGACCGAGACCACACACCGGTCATCATCGAGATCAAGCGAAGCCAGCCCACACCATCTGCAGTGCTGCAGCTCAAAGCTTATGTCCTCGACCACAAACACCGACACACAGAACCTTGTGGGGGTTCGCGGGATACTGTGCGCACCAACCATACCGGGCATGATACGAACACTGCTCACAGAGAACGGGCTCGAATGGCGGGTGTTCAAATACGAGTTTGAGCCGGTGGATGATGCGCAGAGCAACATATTTGACTATATGTGAGTGGGACTCGTTGCGCTTGGATTGCTGGTGGGCTGGTGGGTGCGGGGTGGTCGATGTGCGGGAGATGATTGATGCAGGAGGGGTGGAATGGGAAGGGTTTATTATAAGGGGTTGTGAATGTGAATATATCCTGAAAACTGCCGCAACATGAAGGATATATGAAAAATATAAATTACTCAGTAGGTATCTTTCTCAGCAAACTTACAAAACTTACGGTGCCATGTAATAATTGTAAGTGGTGGTTTAGATGATTAATCCTTATGTAACCGGATTTCCAGCCGACCTCGCACTCGTGATCGCCCTGACGCTTTCCTGCATCCTCTTCGTGCTTGCATCCGCGACTTAACGAGACGCCGGTGCGGGTGCTGTTTGGTCTGCTGCTCGTGCTCTTCCCGCCAGGGTACTCGCTGATCGCTGCATTGTTTCTGAGAATGGATGATCCGGACGGGGGCGGGCGGATCGCGTTTTCAGTTTCAGGCTCGAGTATCGCAGTCGTGCCGTTGATCGGCTTAGGACTGAATTACACGCAGCACGGGATCCGGCTGATGGCGATACTCGTTGTACTGTCAGAAATCTTGTGAAATCTCGCGGTTTTTGTTCGCCTCACTAAACATACACGTTCCAAGGCAGACAACCCGCTCACGCCTACCGACCCTGATGCCCCCGGGTTGTGTATCCCCGGATTCTACTTATCTATAGGATCCTAAATCCCCCATCACTCCGGGTCATTGAATAGATCCATAGCCCCTGCAATCTTGTCCGGCAGTCCGATGACAACAAGCAGATCGCTGGCACAGAGGCGTATGTCCCCGTCAGGATTGGAGAGCGTCTGCGAGGTTCTGTTCCGGCGCACCGCAAGCACTGTGACACCATACTTCTTCCGAAGCCCGATCTGATTCAGTGTCTTTCCAACCACGGGCGCTCGCTCGAAAACTCGTAGAGTGACGATCTCAACGTCCGGAAGATGACATTTCAAACCCGGAAAAGCTTCGGGCTCTTCTGAACGGCTTCGAAACATCTCGTAACCATCCGCCCGCACAACGGCGATGAAGCTCTCGATCTCATCCCGGGGTATGAGGTATTTCACCAGAACCCGAGTGAATATCTCCACAGATGCCTCAAACTCCTCAGGAATAACGTCGTCAGCCCCCAATTCATACAGGGGCACCATTTCCTGGAGATAGCGAGTTCTTACGATGATATGAATCTTTGGGTTAAGTCTTCGGGAGATTGCGGTGATTCTGCGGGTTGCAGCAGGGTCAGAGATTGCTATCACTACAATTCTTGCGTCCTTTATGTCCGCATGATGAAATACTGCCTCATGAGTTACATCGCCATAATAGATTGGCTCGCCCCTTGCTTGTTCGGTCTTCACAGTTTCCGAGTTCATTTCAAGGATTGTGTAGGGGATGCCCGATATTTTGGCGGCTCGAGCCACATTTCTGCCGTTCACGCCAAAGCCGATGATGATCAAATGGTCATGTTTGCGAGCACGATCCGCTCCCGGTATGTGATACCTGCCCGATTTTAGTATTTCGGGCAGTGGTAACCGCAGTGTGGCGTCCGCTATGCGAGGCGCCAGTGCTATAACAAACGGTGTCACAGCCATGGTCAAAACCGAGACGGTCAGGAAAAACTGGTCATACCCGGCAAGTAAACCATGCTCAACACCGGTTCTTGAAAGGATGAAAGAAAATTCACCGACCTGACAGAGTGCGAGCCCCGTCAGGATCGCAGTGCGGAGTGGAAATCCGAGCAAAAAAGCTGCAAAACAAGCGATGATTGCTTTCACTGCCAGGAGAGAGAGGGCAATCAGTAAAATGAGTCCGGGCTGCTGGAAAAGAAACCCGACATCCAGCAGCATCCCGATCGAGACGAAAAAGAAGCTCATAAAGACATCGCGGAAGGGCAAAA
>CBDUQO010000203.1:0-3880 GCA_965369365.1 uncultured Methanosarcinales archaeon | reverse complement strand
TAGCTCCGATCAGCACGATTGCGAATGGCACCAGCAGGTTCGCCCCTCTTCCGGACAGTTCGGCAAAGAACCGATCCGGGTTTTTTATGAGCACTTTTCCGGAATACACGGGTTGCAGCATCCGTACCATCCGCATTTTCTCCATATCGTAATTATACTATAATAATCATGCTGTACATGAGGTATACAGCCACAGGCAAGACAACCGAGACCGTCGCGGTTCTCCTCGAGACATTGCACGCATGTTTGACTCCGAATATCCATATAACAGCACTCCACAGCAAAAAAATAATCCCGGCTATGTCAGACGCCTTCATAAACGGATGTTGCATCAGCGTTTGCTTCATGAGTTGGGGATCGATTGCGGAGAAATCGATACCCGGATACACCGCCATGACCGCAGCAAGTCCGATGACCGGTGCGATGATGGCAGGGATGAACCCGTATCCGGTAAACTCAAAAACCCGTCTGAACGAGCCAACCCCCTTAAGCAGCGTCGAGATTGCATAGAATACCCCAGCATAAAGAAGCCACGAGACCAACATTATGATAAGCCCACCGATAACGCTGGCAGCCACAGAGCTGCCTGTAAACGAAACCGCAGCCCCGGAGGGTGAGGGTGTCGCCACACATTCCACCGCCGCAATATAGATGCCTGTGGCGATGGCTGCCAGAAGTACGATTGCGGCGGGTATCCGCAGGTTGGGGTCTCTTCCTGATAGCTCTGCAAAGAACCGGTCCGGGTTTGTCAGCAGGTTTGCCATGATGATCGCCATCTGACTGATTGCTCTTACGCGGGTATATGAGTTACTGCACGGTCTCCGGGGAATCGCGGATGAAGAGCTCTTCGACCGTCACGCCAAAGAAGTCCGCGAGTTTGAATGCGAGTTCGAGCGAGGGGTTATACCGCTGCTTCTCGATTGCGTTTATCGTCTGGCGTGTGACACCAAGTTTCTCCGCGATATCCTCTTGAGTCATGTCATGCATCGCCCGAAAGACCTTGAGTCTGTTCTTCATGACAACCCTCGCCTGATGTAATAAAAGCGAGATACAGCAAATGTGAACATTCCAACAACGATTATCAGTTCGAGGACCTCATGGATCTCGAGAATATCAGGGGAATAGTGAGTTACATATACCAAAATTCCTGCAAGTCCTACCACAGCCCAGAACGCATTGGACCCCGCCTTCTCGTTGATTCTTATATGCATCTCATCCGCTGGAATCTCCGTATCTCGTTTGGTTGCCCAGTAGATACCGATAAAGACCAGCATCAATCCGGAGAATGTGATGCCTGCTCCAAGAAGCTTGAGACCTGCTACTGTAAACATGACGATTCCAAGCAGTATTATTGCAGAGCCCCAGATGAAATGGAATTTGCTTCGTTTCAGATTCATTTCACCACCTCACATCCTCCACTCGTAATACTGCCTCGCTACAATCAGTACGATCCAGCCACCACATAGCGTCAATAACAGTACATTATCAAAAACCCCGACTTCGAGATAGCCTTTGATCAGATACACCAGCAAAAATAGCGTTAGAGCGATGAAACCAGCAGTTGCACTTCTTTCATTTAGTATCGCCCCCCGCTCATCGGTTGAGTATGCTATCCCACGCCCCCGCTGGTCGGTCTTCTCGTCAATCAGCATGAAAAGAACCACGCTTATAAAGATTCCGAGGGAAAGAAGAAGACTGAATATTGATAACGTCACATCAATCTTGAGGTATCTGAGAATACCAACAAACAATCCTGCAATTGGAAATCCAAATAATATCGAAGCTAATTTCCTGAACGGGTTTTCGAATATTGATCCAAAGAGTGCGTAGGCAACGGCAATCCCGGCAAGGGCACCTGCCGCGCTGGGGATTATGCTGCCGTCGCCATGCGGGGGAATTACAAACGTGCGCAGGACAAGCACGAGTACGAGTACCGCAAGAGTCGTTAGCACCATCGTTGTGACATTCTTCTTCGGGTTCACTCGCTCATCCCCCATCTGTAGTATGCATAGAACCCGAGATTCAGTTCTGTCATCTCTTCAGATACCCCCAAATATCCCGTATCCTGATCTTCTTCCCTGACATCAGAATCGCGTTCTTAAATATCCTTGCTGAGAGTTTGATCACCACGACGACCGAGATTGTGAGTATCAGGAGGCTTGCTGCGATCTCGCATGCCGGAATCCCGGTGAGTGTGATCCGCATCAGTGTTGTCGCGGGTGCCGTGTAGGGTATGTACGTCAGAACCTTTGCGATGATCGAATCCGGTGCGGCGATGATTGCGCCGAGCAGCATTATTGGCAAAATCCCCAGCATCGTAAATACCATTGCACCCTGCTGCGCGTCTTTCATGGTGCTTGCTGGCGCCGCAACACATGCCATTGATCCTGCGAAGAGTAGATAACCCAGGATAAAATATGGGATCGCGAGAATCATTATTAGGGAGATCTGAATCTCCTGAACTATTGCTGCTAATGATGTTAACGATACTACCAGCGCCCCCGAACAGATCCAGACGCAAATTTGCAGGAGTCCGGCAGAGCCAAAACCAATGAGCTTCCCTGTGAGAAGTTCTTCAGGAGAAAGTGAGGAAAGCAGGATCTCAACCGTCTTGTTCTCCTTTTCCGCAACGATTCCCTGCATCAGATACCCTGAAGTTGTCATTATCGAGAGCATCATCAGAATCGCGACCGCATAAGGTATTAAAAACTGAACCTCCTGCTTCTCTTCAACCTCCCCCACCTCATCTAAGGTGATCTGCTCCAGATCTGCCGGGTGCCTGATCCGGTCACCCAGTGTTTCGTCTGCGCCCGAGTCACGCAGAAGGTTGCATATCAAGAACGCCTCTACTAAATCGGTCGGTGCTGAACTGAAAAATCCACCTGTCGAGTACAGGACAACTCTTCCTGTTTCAAGATAATCGAGGGGAATTGTGAAGAATGAGTGTACCTCGTCATTCAGAAGCGCATTCTTCGCATCCCCGATATCTCCAAACCTGATGAAGGTTCCATCCGGTTGCATGATCCCGGTTTCGTCCACAAAACCGATGTTTCGCGGGGACTCTGTGGCTATCTGCATGACATAGCCTGATGTGAACATCACCGGCAGGAGGATTACAAATGGCAGGATCAAAGACAGGATGAAACCTTTCGTCTTAACAGTCGCCAGAAACTCGTGTTTTGCGACGACGAGTGTTTTACGCAATTTTGACCACCTCGATGAAGATCTCGTTTAACGACGGCGATTTCATCTCAAATCTTCTCAGTTTTACATATTCCATCAGATTCTTAAGAACCTCCTGCGGGTCAGTTCCCATTTCCAGACCCAGTTCGGCGTATTTTCCATAGTCTTCAATCCCGGTTACGCAATCGATCGGTTTCAGGTCCCCATCATATTCCACAACCATGACCGGGGATTCCCTGTAATCGGCTTTTATCTGATCAAGTGTGCCGTAGAGCACTTTTTTGCCATGGTTGATCATCAGAATCCGGTCGCACATCCGCTCTGCCTGATCCATCTGATGCGTGCTCAGTATGATCGTCTTTCCCTCACGCTTCAAATCGAGCATGATGTCCTTCACAATCTTCGTATTAACCGGATCAAGTCCGGAGAAAGGCTCATCAAGAATCAGGATGTCGGGGTCATGAATGAACGCGGCAACAAGCTGAATCTTCTGTTGCATCCCCTTGCTCAGCTCCCGCACCCGCCTCTTTTTGTGATCGATGAGACCAACCTTCTCCAGCCAGAAATCGATCCGGTCATCGGGTTTTTTGACGTTTTTGAGGTTCGCAAAGTACTTCAAACATTCAAAAACCGTTATTTTCTGGTAAAGCCCCCGCTCCTCAGGAAGGTAACCAATCCGCTCCTTAAAATCCTCATC
>CBDUQO010000202.1:0-3889 GCA_965369365.1 uncultured Methanosarcinales archaeon | reverse complement strand
AGAATGAGGGACACGAGATCAAAGTTTGTGATAATCGACATTACCGGCTCGCATTCGCTTAATAGTAACGCTACGAGCCACCTGATCAATATTGCGCAGGCTGCAAAGCTGCTCGGCGCAACGTGCGTGATCACCGGCATTAAGCCCGATATTGCGCAGACCGCGGTCCGCCTGGGTCTGGACGTGGAACTGGGATGCCTGACCACACGCAAAACCCTGCAGGACGGGCTGCGGTACGGGCTTAAGAAGATTGGATATAGCATTAAGATACGTGATACAACATGAAAGGAGAAACGGACAATGCAAGGCGCTTATGAGAAGATACCCGTGCTCAAGATCGGTGATTTCCTGATCACATCGATTCAGGTCGCTCTTCACGACAAACTTGCGCTGGGGTTACAGGACGACATTCTGGCTAAGATCCAGGAGACGAATGCGAAAGGGCTAATAATCGATGTGACGGCGATTGACGTCCTTGACAGCTTCATAACGAGGATACTTGTGGAGATTGCGAAGATGGCGAACATCATGGGAGTCAAGACCGTTCTCGTGGGAATGCAGCCGGCAATCGCCATAACGCTCGTTGAGTTTGGGATGGAGTTAACCGGAATACAGACCGCGCTCAACCTCGAGAAGGGACTGGAACATCTTGAAAAGATTTCTCAGGAAGAATAAGGGGATATATAGTGATAATATGCCGGATACTGAAGAGACCATACCAATCAAGGACGAGTATGACATAGTGACTGCCAGATCGGCTGGAAAGACGATCGCGTCATCAACCGGTTTTGGGCTCGTGGACCAGACACGGATATCAACAGCTATATCCGAACTGGCACGAAACATCCTGCGATATGCCGAGACCGGGACTGTGTACGTCAGACAGGTAACTGCAGACGGGAGGAACGGTATCGAGGTCGTGGCGGAGGATCATGGTCCGGGAATTGCGAATCTTGATCTTGCAATGACTGATGGTCATACCACAGGCGGAGGGCTTGGGGCAGGGCTTCCTGGAACAAAGCGGTTGATGGACGAGTTTGAGATCGATACCAAGGTCGGGCGCGGTACCACCGTCACGACGCGAAAATGGGTGTAGCGATATGGTCGATGATGGTGGACTGCGCAAGAAGTATTCAAAACTTCTGAAAGCGTTTTTGGAGTCAGGCGACGATCGATATCTGTTAGATATTGAAATTATATCCAAGAAATGCGTCAGGGCTAATATCGGACCTGATTATATGCTTGAAGCTCACTTGAATACGCTCAATGATCTTGTTGCCGGGTTTCCGATCACAAAGACCGTTCGCATATTTAACAGCGCATCTGAACCGTTGATCCAGTTAATGGTGGGTTATGCAACCGCATACCACGAACACATCTATATGCATGACCAGCGGTACCAGCGCGAAAAGGAACTCGCAGACCAATTAAACGAGGCAAACCGGCTTCAGGAGATGTTCATCAGTATCATGAGCCATGACCTGCGGAGTCCGCTTTCCGCAATCGTTGGTTACAGTGAGTTAATCGAGATGCGGTCGAAGGATGATGAAAAGATCCATGGTTTTGCAAACAAGATAGAGAATGCCGCACTGGATGCCGATCGAATGATTGAAAGCATGAGAACTTATTCCAAACTAAAAAGAGGACTTTCTGAGGACGATTTTAATGATATTGATCTTTGCGAAATGTTAACTGAAATATTAAGTTTCCTGGATGAAAAAATAAAAGAACATGGCACAACAGTCGACATACAATATCAGACAGACGGAAAATATCCTGTGCGTGGAACCGGGTTCTTGCAGAACGCATTTATTAATATCATCGACAATTCTATCAAATATAGCCCAAGGAATTCGATGATCACCCTGACAATCGATAAAGACGATTCTAACTGGCGATTCGGGGTGGCAGATCAGGGGGATGGCGTACCTGATGAGATGAAAGAATCGGTATTCGAGCGTTTCGTGCGAAATGATAAGCGCGGGATCAAAGGGAGTGGAATCGGGCTCGCGATCACGAAATATGCGGTAGAGCTTCACCAGGGGGATGTCCGGATCGAGGATAATCCGGGCGGGGGCTGCATATTCTACATAACGGTACCAAAAGCATGAAAATCGAAGTAATTACGATACCAAAGGAAGGCGAAACTGAGAACGGCGATGCCTACTTTGTGCGGGAAACGGATGGATGCACTGTACTTGCAGTGATCGACGGAATCGGGCACGGAGATCTTGCGCACGTTGCCTCGCAGAAAGTAGTTGAGTGCCTTGAGGCGTGCTGCAACCTTGATATGGATCCGGGCCAGGATCTGGATTTTGCGATCCGGAGCTGCCACGAAGCGCTGCAATTGACAAGGGGTGCAGTGCTTGCCATCGCACATGTTGTGGATGACTGTATCCGGTTTGTAGGCATAGGGAACATAACCGCGCTGAAGGTTCGGGACGGGGAGTCTCATTTCACATCGATGAACGGGATCGTCGGACGCAATCTTAAGAATGTGAAGGTTTTTTCATACCCGTACAATGAAGGTGACACCATCCTGATGTATAGCGACGGGATACGCGGGCTCGATACCATAAATTATGACCTGTCACTTGATCTCCACGAACTTGGGGGGGCAATCCTCCGGGATCATCGCGTCGATGACGATTCCACGATCTTGCTTGCGAGGTGACATATCTATCGCACGATCTTGGATATATCAAGTTCAAGAATATCTTCTGCGCCAAAGTGCTTCAGTTCGGGAATCAGGGTGTTTACGGTTCCTTTTTCAACCACCGTCTCGATTGCATAATATTCCGAATTGTATAGTTTGGATACAGTTGGCGTCTTTAACGCGGGCAGCGCGTTGATCACATCATTGAGTCGGTCAGCGGGCACATTCATATTCAGCAGCACCTTGCCACGAGCTTCGATGACAGAAAGAAGCAGCATCCTAATCTCTTCGATCTCTTTTCGCTTTGCGGGGTCGTTCCAGCTATCTTTGTTCACGACCAGTTTCGTAACCGATTCAAGCATCACGTCGATGATCTTCAAGTTGTTTTTTCGGAGCGTGGACCCTGTTTCGGTCACATCGACTACGACATCCATCAAATCAGGAACCTTTGCCTCAGTTGCGCCGTAAGAGAAGTGAATATCCACGGGAATTCCGAGTTTTTCAAAATAGTCTCTGGTGATGTTTGGATACTCGGTTGTGACCCTGCTGCGCGGCTTAATCTCCTGTGTGGACTCAATCCCCTGATCATTGGGCACCGCAATCACGATCTTAACAATCCCCGCACCCTGCTTGCTGTAGGGCAGGTCCGCGATCTCAATGACGTCTGCACCAGACTCAATCACCCAGTCGTGCCCGGATATGCCCAAATCGAAGTAACCCTCTGCGACATAACCCGGAATCTCCTGCGGGCGCAGGATCTTCACTTTCTCGATCCGCGGGTCCACGATTTTTGGATTATACTCTCGATCCGTCCGCTTAATCTCAAGATCTGCCTGTTTGAACAGCAGGAGTGTCTGCTCCCCGAGGCTGCCTTTTGGTATTGCTATGTTTATCATCAAGTGTTCATCTGGTCTATCTCACTAATAGGTTCTTCTGAGGCACCGCGAGAGTTTTCCGATTTCTTCCGGATAATTATAACCTTACCGAATGTGTGTTCGGTTAAGACTCAACCAAATACCACGAACCGGCACATTCCGATAACGGTGGACACTTTGCGAATTACCGGCACATAACCGACAGAAGTATATAAAATTTGTCATTATATATTATAGAAAATTAACCACCGATGGATACGGAGTTGTTCCGATCATACATTACTCACAAAATCCGTCTTAAAAGTGTACGCTCGAGTAACTTGTGGTAGGAACCGCCGACTAAGGACGAGGCGGTTAC
>CBDUQO010000201.1:0-3903 GCA_965369365.1 uncultured Methanosarcinales archaeon | reverse complement strand
TCGGGCAGCATGGCAGAGATCGGCGCAAATTCACGCATAGATAAGTTTGTTGTGCTCGGAGAAGATCCGGTGGACTCAGACAGTACGCTCACGATAGGCGATAACGCGGTTATCAGGTCGCATTCGGTGATCTACCGCGACGTCGTCATCGGGAATAATCTGCGGACCGGGCATAATGTTTTGATCAGGGAATGCACGAGAATCGGCGACAATGTACTTGTAGGCACAGGAACGGTTATCGATGGACATACGAGTATTGACAGCCACGTAAGCATACAGAGCAGGGCGTACATCCCGACAAACACCGTTATCGGTGATCATGTCTTTATCGGTCCGTGTGCAGTGCTCACGAACGACAAATATCCAATACGAAAGGATTATGAACTGCGTGGACCCACACTCTCACGAGGCGCAAGCATCGGCGCAAATGCCGTGATCCTTCCCGGTGTTACGATCGGAGAGGGTGCAATGGTGGCTGCTGGCGCATGTGTCACAAGAGATGTGCCTGACTGGAAACTGGCGATTGGATTCCCGGCAAGGATCAAGGATCTGCCAGAGGATCTACGGGTGCAGAATGCGATAATGTGATCAAGTGATGTTGATGTGGTATGTAACATGATTCCAATTGCAAAACCAATGATAGGATCCGTTGAGATTGATTCCGTAGCAGAGACGATGAAGTCAGGCGGCTTAGCTCAGGGACCCCGTGTGCAAGCGTTTGAGGAGCAGTTTGCAGGTTACATCGGCGTTTCCCATGCGGTTGCGGTAAGTTCGGGAACCGCTGCGCTGCATGTTGCGCTCCTTGCGCAAGGCATCGGCGCGGGCGACGAGGTTGTGACAACACCGTTTTCATTCATCGCAACAGCAAACGCTGTTCTCTTCACTGGAGCAAGACCGGTCTTTGCAGACATCGGCGAGGATTACAACATCGATTCCGAAAGGATTCTGCAGGCGATAACGCCAAAAACAAAGGCAGTGCTTCCTGTGCACCTGTACGGTCGCCCTGCCGAGATGAAAGCAATTGCTGAGATCGCAGAGGATCACAATCTAACAATAATTGAGGATGCGTGCCAGGCGCACGGCGCAACATGCGGGGACGATTGTAGAAAGGCGGGATCGTTTGGTACCGGCGTCTTCAGTTTCTATCCGACAAAGAACATGACAACAGGCGAGGGCGGGATGATCACAACCGACGACCCCGAGATTGTGAAACGGGCAAGGATGCTCAGGGATCACGGCTCAAGCAAGCGGTACGTTCACGAGATTCTCGGCTTCAATCTGAGAATGACTGACATGGGTGCGGCGATCGGTCTTGTGCAGCTAAAGAAGCTCGACCAATTCAATTCCGCAAGAAGAAGGAATGCAGCACATCTCACAGGAGAACTGAAGAATATAGCGGAAATAACGACGCCGGATAATACTCCGGGTCACGTATTTCACCAGTACACGGTGCGGGTTGCAGGTGTGGGTGTAGGTGTGGATGTGGACCGGATCAGGGGTGGAGACTGCATGAGGGACGATCTGGTTGCGCATCTTGGCGAGAAAGGGATCGGAACCGGAGTATACTATCCGATACCGATTCACCGGCAGCCGCTCTACCGGAAACTCGGGTTTGAGGCGAGTCTTCCCGTATCTGAAAAATTCGCAGAGGAAGTTCTCTCGCTCCCGGTGCATCCGGCAGTCGCAGAGACTGATCTGGATTACATAATCAAAACAATGAAAGAATATTTCGAAGATCATGTTGAGGCGGAACTATGAAGGTTGGAGTAATTGGCGTCGGCGCGATGGGGCAGCATCACGCCCGCGTGTATCATGAGATGGAAGGCGTGGAACTGATCGGCGTATCAGACGTTGATCGGCTGCGTGCAGAAGAGATCGCTACGATGTATACGACACAGGCATTCACCGATTACAGAGAGCTCCTTTCATGTGATCTTGATGCGGTGAGCGTCGCTGTGCCAACAACGCTGCACAAAACCGTTGCGATGGACGTAATATCTGAGGGCGTGCACCTTCTCGTCGAAAAGCCGATTGCAAGCAGAATTGAGGATGCGGATGAGATGCTATCGGCTGCAAAGGACGCGGGCGTGCGGCTGATGGTCGGGCACATCGAGCGCTACAATCCGGCGGTCGCCAGACTGAAAGAGATCATCGATTCGGGGATGCTCGGGGAGATCGTCTCCATGAGCGCACGGAGGGTTGGTCCGCACAATCCGCGCATCCGGGATGTCGGGATCATCATGGATCTCGGCGTGCATGACATTGATACCATCTCGTATCTCTATAACGAGAAGGCAGAGAGCGTCTATGCGATCGCGGGAAACGGCTTTCAGGACTCGCATGAGGACCACGCAGGAATCCTCATGCGGTTTGGAAAGAACCGCGCAGGCATGATCGATGTGAACTGGCTGACCCCGCACAAGGTGAGACAGCTCACGGTGGTCGGAACAGACGGGGTCGCATACCTCGATTACATCGCCCAGACCCTGGAACTGCACGATGGCGACTGGGTCAGATCGGCGAAGGTCGAGGAGAAGGAGCCGCTCGTGAACGAACTCGAGTACTTCATCGGAACCGTTGGAAATCGGAGGGAGCGAATCTTCGAGGACGATGGCAGGTACGTGCTGAAGACCGCGCTTGCAGCGATACAGTCGTACCGCGAGGGGCGGCTCGTTGAGGTTGAGGGGTAGAGCGGGTGGGTCAAGATCGTTCATCTCTTTGGTGGATATTCTGTTATTTAGACATACATTTAGCCAATTTGATGCCTGATTTATCGATACCTTTAAATATAATGACGGAGATGAATGACACGCACATCCGTGTTAGATGTGATGTGAGATGATGCAAATGAAAAGCATATACCGAAAGACCGGAATGATGGTGGCAGTGCTGGTGCTGATTGTTGTACTGTCTGCACCGACTGCGATGGCTGCTCTTGAACAGATAAGTGCTACGTGGGATGATCCGGATATCGTGGCTAAAGCTTGGGGTTTTGACTTTAAAAATGGTAAAAATTATCAATTCAGGTATTGTGAACCAAATGAAGGTACATGTCATCGCGGTGCAATATGGACGGCAGATGCTACCACCTCTTCATATACCGAGAATTTCAACGTAATATCTTCTGGCGCGACCACTATTTATGATGACTGGACGGTTTGGTTATACAAGGCAGGAGATGCTAACTCGAACCCAACAGAAGGAATCGATTCTGAACGTGTTTCCGTCACGGTTAATGTACCCATCCCCGAATTCGCCACAATCGCAATCCCGATCGTTGCGCTGCTCGGACTTGTTGCATTCTACCGCAGAAAGCAGAAGAAGTAAACTCGGGAAGTCAAATATTTCCCACCCACTTTTCTTTTTTCCACTTAACTATTGATGACCCCTCTTGACGAACGCCTGAACACGACCGCGCTCGCCACACTCACAGGAATCACGCTCGCCTACCTCTGCTCTTACATTCACCCGGCACTGCCGGCAATTGCACTCCTCTCGATACCCCCGCTCTACTTCGTGGTCCTGCGCAACCACGCACGCTACGATCTCACAGAAAAACTCTGGCATCTCGACGGCGCGTGGAAATACGTCTTCCCGTTTGCGATCTATCTCGTGATGGGTGATCTGACACGCGTAATACTCCCCGGTGCTTTTGAGGAATATCTCATCTACATCACCTACTGCCTGCGAACCATTACTGTCGGTTACATTTTGATCAGATACCGGAGCCTATACACGGAACTCGCCATGTGGCGGCTCGATGCAACATCGATTCTCATCGGAGTGGTTATATGTCTCCTGTGGGTCGGGCTGGAGGGCATCTATCCAGTCTTCTCTTCCGTAGACGTCCATTATGATCCTGCCATCTTCGATACAGCTGCGTTTGGATTCCTGATCCTCACG
>CBDUQO010000200.1:0-3939 GCA_965369365.1 uncultured Methanosarcinales archaeon | reverse complement strand
AGTTCAATAAGTAAGATCAAGAGTGTAGGGTGGCCGACTGAGCGGGAATTGCTGAAGAATCATGGCTACCGGGGAGCCGGCGACATCTCAAAAAGGATCGGACGGGTCTATGGCTGGGAAGTGACGACGCAGGAGGTTGATGACTGGATATTCGATGATATCACAAGGACGTTTGTGCTCGACGATGAGATGCGCCGTTTTTTTGAGGAGAATAACCCTTATGCGCTCGAAGAGATTGGAAGAAGGCTTCTGGAAGCAGCAGAGCGGGGGCTATGGGATGCGGACCCTGATGTGCTTGATAGGCTCAAGAGTACGTATCTTGAGATGGAGGGATGGATCGAGGAGCGGATGGGCGATGTGAACGGCGATCTCCAGGGCGGATCGATCGATGTGGTGACCGCAGAGGAAGTTGCCGGGTGGAAGGCTAAGATGGAGACAATTCTTAGGTGAAACGTGATGTGGATGTGTGATTTTAGTGGTGGGGGTGGTTTAGTTGCGCGAGAATTCCCGGTTCTGCGGTTTTGGCATCTCTACCTACACGCGCCCACAATCCATCTTGCGAGCTGCTTGCAACTCGAATTATCAAAGAGCCTTTAATTTTCGGTGAGCGCTAAACACACGTGAAACTTAAATCTACGAAGAACCAAGAGCAGAAAACATGATACGGGTAGCAGTCGGCGGAACATTCGATCCACTGCACGACGGACACAAAGCACTTCTCCGCAGGGCATGCGAGCTTGGCAGAGATTGTCAGGTTGTGGTCGGGTTAACCTCAAACGATCTGGCAGGAAAGCGATTGCGAGAGGTTGCTGACTACGAGGTCAGGGCGCGTAAACTTATACGGTACATCAGTGACCGATTTGGGATATCCCCTGAGATCACGGTTTTGCACGATCCGTATGGCACAACGCTGGCAGAACATTTCGATTGCATTGTTGTTTCTCCTGAAACGCATCACATCGCAGTGAAGATCAATAAACTCCGTGCAGAGCGCGGGATGTCCCAAATCACGATCGTTCCGGTGCCTTATGTGCTTGCAGATGACGGTATGCCGATCTCTTCCACGCGGATCAAGAACGGCGAGATTGATGAGCATGGAAGGTTGATAAAAGATTAATTACAGACAAAGGAACTGACCAAGATGATATATGAGGTGACTTGATGACCGAGATATCCAGCATGATTATTACACACGCAAAAGCAAGCATTTCGGATATTGAGGGTGCATGGCACGGCACGGTTGAGGCTCTGTTGCATGTGCTGCACTCGCATGAACTGGTGAATGAGTGCGTGGTGCTGATGACCTGTAACCGCGTGGAGGTGTATGTAGTCTCACCAAAGGGGAGCAAGGTTCTCTTTGAGTATATGCAGAAGATGGGCGTGCCTGACCGGATCATTGAGTTCAATGACCATGAGGAATCACTGATACATCTCATGCGGGTTGCGTGCGGGCTTGAATCAATGATCGTTGGCGAGGATCAAATACTCGGGCAGATCAAGGAACTGTACCACGACGCAAGAGTGGCGGGGGTCACAGGAAAGGTGCTTGACACTGCATTTGAGAAGGCAATCCATGTCGGCAAACGGGTGAGGTCAGAGACGCGGATCAACAAAGGCTCAGTCTCCATTGGATCGGCAGCAGTCGATCTCGCGGAGGCGGAACTTGGCACGCTGCAGGGAAAGACTGTCGTGGTCATCGGGGCTGGCGCGATGGGGTCGCTTGTTGCACATGCACTTGCGCACAAGGACGTTTCGGCAGTATATGTCGCAAACCGCACTTTTGACCGGGGAGAGGCGCTTGCAAAGGAACTGGGTGGAACCGCTATTCCGTATGATAAAAAAGACAACTATATCGCATCTTCTGATGTGGTGATCAGCGCAACCTCCGCACCTCATCCGGTGCTGACTGCGGAGATCATGCGCCAGATTATGGAAGACCGCGATGACTGCAATAACCGCGATGACCCGGGCGAATGTCATGACCTGTTGATGATCGATATAGCCAACCCACGGGACATTGAGGAATTGGTAGCCGATTTACCGGGTGTGAGACTGCATAACATTGATGGGCTCAAGGCGATCAGCGATGGTAATCTGCGCAAACGGATGCAGGAGACCAAAAAGGTAGAACAGATCATAGAAGATGAATACGCTCTATTGACTCTACAGTACAAGCGACAGAAAGCCGATAAAGTCATAGCATCACTATACAGCCAGATCGAGGAACTGCGGATCCGTGAACGGGAGCGGGCGATCAACCGGCTCTCTGCAAAACACACGCTTGGGGATTTTGAGCGCGGCGTGCTCGACGACCTCACGCACGCAATCACCAACAAGGTGCTGGCAGAACCGACCAAGACGCTGCGCGATGCGGCAGCTGATGATGACGCAGATTTCCTTGCGGTGACTGCCGCGCTGTTTCATCTGGATGTGGATGCGGAGTGATACACAACTTTTATGGGTGCAAGAGCGAGGCGGAGGTGCCTGAAATCCGGGATAGTTTACGAGACTTTCTAATCAATTCCGGTCGGTTGAACAACATGGCGGTAGTCTGGAAAACAGTGGTATGGCTGACTTCCGAAATCAGTGAAATCCGTGTTAATCTGTGGCAAATAAAACTTTTAGCCACAGATTAACGGTGTAAATGACTTTTCAGATCGATAGTGCTCAATTATAGCAGTTGTGCTTACATAAGACAACCCCGTGCAACCAGAAGATAATAAAAAGTCTCAAAGTTCTTGAGGTGTATTTTATCGATCAATTTATCTTTTTACGCGCCCCCAAGGTCTTTGCAGGGGCGCAAACCGGACGCCCCTGACCGTTCGAAAACCCCCTACAACTGCAGCCTGCGCACGATCTCCGGATTTTCCATCATTCCGCGAGTCCTCTTGAGGATAATCGTTGCTATCAGGATCGAGAATGCATGTTTGATCCCGGATTCATCAGCCGCATCATCAAAAATGTTTTTCGACACCTTCCACAACCCTGATATCGGTATGATCGCCAGTTCGCTCATCTTTCTCGTGATTGTGCTATCAAGTTCCCAGAGTTCTTCTTCGACATGCGACGAATCGACAAAGCTTACCGGATCGCTGATCAGGGCATCCACCCCATCTTGATATTCCTCAACTCCAAGCACAAATCCCGTGTCATCAAACGCACCCATGTTGCTTGAGATGCAGATATCGATGAACCTGCCATTCTCAACCAGATCGGCGATATACTTGCATACGCGCCCCGATGCGTCGATCATCTCGTCGATTGCGTCGCTGTCCCCGCTGTGCGCATGTTCGATCATGTCCATGATTGTGGTGCAGATGCCCCGTAGATAATACGGGATGCAGAGATCGCAACCTGCCGGAAGGTCGTTTATCGACTGATTCACCGATTGCCGCAGTTCATGAAGGTGTTTCTGCTGTGCATCGGTCAATGTCGCCTTTGCCACCACTACCGTCTTTGCAGGTTCTTCCGGATCGGAGGGTGGATTTTCAGTTTCTTCCGTCACTTCAGCATATTCTGCCACTGTTTCAGTTGTTTCAGCCGGTTTGGCTGCTTCAACCTCGACCTCAACCCCCTTATCTGCCGCAGCCGATACAATACCCCCGACTGCCTGATACGCCTGACTCACGGCATCTCGCACCTTGTCGCTCGGATCATCAAGATGGCGCTTAAGCGGATCTTTTGCAAACTGCACAAGATTTTTGTCCCTCTGTCCGATGCGCCTGATCGATTGAGCAGCGTTAGCACGGACGCGTTCGTCAGGATCATCAAGCAGCACGATTATATGTGGGATAACTGAGTCATCGAGGTCTGTGGACGCTCCTGCCATCAGGGCAGACCTTGCGCGCTCATCCGCATCCTGGCTGTGCAACTGATCAATGATATTCTCTTTTTTCTTACCAATGAGTGTATACGCACGTTTTTTTATGGAAAAGTCTT
>CBDUQO010000199.1:0-3950 GCA_965369365.1 uncultured Methanosarcinales archaeon | reverse complement strand
GACCGCGGGATCCTCCGGAGCGGGTTTCGGAGAATAAGGTGCGGTGGAGCAGCATCACCCGGGTGCATGAGGTCGCGTTCTTTGATGAGCGTGCAGAGCCGGTAGATGTGAGGATCGACTGGTGAGTGAAATGGACCGAGGAGAAAGCATCGAGAAACTTGCCGGGATGCCTCTGGCTGTGGTGCTGGTTGTGGTGCTTGAGGTGATCGGGGGGCTGTTGGGGTGAACAACAAAACACTGTTTTTGGTATTACTACTCGTTCTGGGAACTGCGTTGTTAATACATATCGCAGAATTATGCCCTCCGTTAGCGCAGATATACGCTGCAATAATATTAGCGTTTTTTAACTTAGTTTTTATTGCAATTTTGTTTTGGGATAGATGGACCGACACACCAAATTTGAAAATAGAAATGGAAGGCAAAACAGAAATATTAGATTATAGATACGCCCCAAAAGTTTCCGTTTTAAACAAGGGTCGTAAAGATGCATACAATTGCCGTGTATCAGTTCAAGTATTTAATCAAAAGTCTGGAAAGAAAATGGGAGCGTGCTCGCATGCAGAACCCGATTTGAAGTCGGATGAGACAAAACCATTTACTTTAAACAAGATTATTGCGTTCGATGGTAATTTTGTAGCCAGAATCTCGGCTGAAACACATAAATCAAAAGCCAACAAGATAGTCGAATATAAGATAGGAAATAATTATGGTCGTATTATGTTTGAAAAGGGAATCGTCCCGAATCTCTGGTTTCATTTGAATAAGCATCTACTTAAAAAATATCAAAATGAGTGGGATACAAAATCTCTTGCAAATGGACTAACAATTTTTTCTGATCAAAATATAAGAAAAGAACTTATTGAAAAACTTGGAGAAATAGGCGATGATAAAGTTACATGCCAGCTAATAGATTGCTTAAAGAATGATCCATGTAGGATGGTCCGTGATCG
The DNA here is from genome assembly GCA_965369365.1 of uncultured Methanosarcinales archaeon. Lineage (GTDB taxonomy): Archaea > Halobacteriota > Methanosarcinia > Methanosarcinales > Methanogasteraceae > Methanogaster_D. Next base: position 3,000 of record CBDUQO010000199.1, on the reverse strand, counting down.
TGCTGCTACCGCATTGGGGAACATAGGCGATAAGCGAGCAGTTGGTCATTTGTTGGGCTGTTTGAAAAGAGATGAGGTAGATCCCGGTCGGTGTGCATCGGCTATAGTAAAAATATGCAATCAAAAATGTGCTCAAGCGAGTGTAAAGAAACTGAGTGACATATTGGATCATGGTAACATCCCTCTATACACACGGGGGGTGATCGCTGAGTCGATAGGAGAAATTAGAGAAGAACTTAGAAATGGAAATATAGAAGAGTCACTTATTAAAGCACTGAATAAATTTGATGGAGATGACCTTTGTGGTGTTGTTGGCGCATTGGGGAAAGTTGGTGGTGAAAAGGCTTTAAAGGAACTTGAAAACATAAAGGATTGTAGTAATATTCGCAAAAAAGCAACCGAACAGATACAATTTAGGATTCGTCGCGGTGGTGGCAACATTGAAGAAAAATAATAATATTGATATTGTTCTACTCTTTCTCGTCTGTTTACTTATTACCAGAGGATAATCATGAAACGAATTATCGGAATCATACTATTGCTTGCATTCATGAACGCGGTGTGTGCTGAAACGGCTCTTGGAGCGGAATGGAGCAAGACCTTTGGAGGAACTGGCACTGATGGGCTGGTTTCTGTTCAGCAGACCTCTGACGGTGGCTACATCCTTGCAGGATGCACGGACTCGTACGGTGCCGGTTCGCGTGATTTTTGGCTTGTGAAAACTGATTCGAATGGAAACAAACTGTGGGATATGACATTTGGAGGAACTGAATGTGATGTGGCAAACTCTGTCCAGCAAACCTCTGACGGTGGATATATCCTCACAGGAAAAACATCGTCGTACGGTGCTGGTAATGAAGATTTTTGGCTCGTGAAAACTGATTCCAATGGAAGTAAGCAATGGGATAAGACATTTGGAGGAACTAATAGTGATGAAGCAGCTTCTGTCCAGCAAACTTCTGATGGTGGCTATATCCTTGCTGGATTTACGACATCGTACGGTGGCGGTTTCAGTGATTTTTGGCTCGTGAAAACGGATTCAGATGGGAATAAAGAGTGGGATAAGACCCTCGGAGGAAGTAGCTATGAATGTGCACAATCTGTCCAGCAAACTTCTGATGGTGGCTACATCCTTGCAGGATGCACGGACTCGTACGGTGCCGGTTCGCGTGATTTTTGGCTTGTGAAAACTGATTCGAATGGAAACAAACTGTGGGATATGACATTTGGAGGAACTGAATGTGATGTGGCAAACTCTGTCCAGCAAACCTCTGACGGTGGATATATCCTTGCTGGATACACGGACCCGTGCGGTGGCGGTGGCGGTTCTTGTGATATTTGGCTCGTGAAAACCGATTCAGATGGGGATAAAGAGTGGGATAAGACCCTTGGAGGAAGTAGCCATGAAAGTGCATATTCTGTTCAGCAGACCTCTGACGGTGGCTACATCCTTGCTGGATACACGGACTCGTACGGTGGCGGTTCTTGTGGCGCTTGGCTAATAAAAGTCGGAGATGCCCCAACGCCGATATCATATATTCGTGTATGGTCCAACCCATCCGCGGCAGACATCTATCTCGATGGCGTTTATCAGGGGGTAACAGGTTCCGCTTGGTTCCGGATATACGATGTTTCAACGGGATACCATACGATCAGATTGGAAAAATCAGGATATGAAGATTACACAGAAACCGTCTACATTTCAGCAGGAGATACGGCAGCGGTTTCTGCATACCTAACTGCAACACCCACAACCGGCTCCATCTCAGTCTCCTCCGCCCCCTCTGGCGCAGACACCTATCTCGACGGCGCATACAAAGGCACGACCCCAACAACAATTTCAGACGTCCCTCCCGGCTCACACGCACTCAAATTAGAAAAACATGGCTACGCTGAGTGGCTAACCTCCGTATACGTCACATCAGGAGCCACAGAATCGATAATCGCACACCTGACCACCACGGACATCGCCCCACCTGCGATACGCATCGATAAGCCAGCCACCATCGACCAGAACAACAACGGACTTCTCGAAGAAGGCGAGAAGGTAACAATAACTTACGGCGCAAACGACCATAGTGGAGTCGCCTCAATCAAAATACTACTCGATGGAACGACACTTGAATCCCAGAACCGAGCAGGAACGTACACCGTGACAACAAGCCCCCTCTTGGTGGGCAGGCACACGATCAGATTCGAAGCAACCGACTCAAAATCAAACACAGGCTTCGAAGAACTCCCGATAACAGTCGAGCGAACCGGACCAAGCGTGTATTTCGGAACCACGAGAACCACGATCAAGAAAGGTGAGGATGCGATCTTCACACTATCCGCAGTAAACCCGATTGGAAACCCGCCCATGACCGTCCAGTTGATCTTGAAGCCGCCTTCCGGTGTCTCGGTTACCAGCAGTTCATTCGCGAAAGCCGGATCCGGAATCTACACCTGCACCCAGACCATCGAATCCGGCGACAACGTGCGGTCAATTGAGGTACACCTCACAGGTAATCAGATCGGGATGCATAAAATCGCAAGCGAGGTGTACTACCAGTTCGAGGGCAGCCCAAAGTCCCCGACACGGTACGAGACGCTCACGCTGATTGTGGCGCCGGGTTATGCGCCTGCGCCCACAGACACTACCACAAAAGTCGAAATGAAAATTCCCGGTTTTGATTCTATTTATGCTCTCTGCATGTTATTATTTGTCTGGCGTTATAGAAGAGGTGGCGCCGATGGATAGGGGAGAGAGTATCGAGAAACTTGCCGGGCTTCTCTCAGCCGATGAATACGGGGATGTGGTTGCAGAGACGCTTGTCGAGATACTTGCCGATGAGCGGAAGCGCAATATCTTTGTCGTCAAGCTTCAAGATCTGAAGAACGAGGTGAAAGTGATCGATCAGGAGATTACATTCACCCGGATGGAGCAGGGCGCGCTTGATTTCGTGCTCGCAAGGAAACAGCCGCTTACGGCAGGCGAGGTGTCTGAGGGGATTGGGCTTA
>CBDUQO010000198.1:0-3951 GCA_965369365.1 uncultured Methanosarcinales archaeon | reverse complement strand
AAAGATGTCAGACCTGTGGATTCCACAGCTTATGGAATCTTGAATGATATTGAACAGCCGGTAAAGCCTGAGATAATAAGCGCCCTTCAGCAGTACAAGATAAGACCTCTGCCGTGGTCTAAGTGGGTGGAATACGCAGAAGAACTTGCAGAATGAGGGTCTGGACAAAGTCGGACAAGAAAATGAACATCTTCGGAAACGATGCAACCGCGGTCATGAACACAAATTCGAGGATGATGCAAAAGTGACTCATCCAACCCGCCTGACCGTCCCGGATGTAACAGACACGCTTCTCAGAGAGATGGTCTCAAAAATCGTGCAACACTTCCATCCGGATAAAATAATCCTCTTCAGCTCAAGGGCATGGGGGGAGCCGACCAGAGAGCGCGATCTCTGATCTCCTGGTCATGATGGACGTCGATGGCTCACCCATCCGCAAAGCAGCCGATATTTCCAGGATCGCGAGACCCAGACTGCTGCCAATGGATATCATTATGCGCACGCCTGACGAAATAGAACACAGGATTGAGATAGGGGATCCGTTCATCAGGAAGATCGTGAAATAGGGAAAGGTGCTGTATGAATGAAGAACTGATCAAAGAGTGGGTATTAAGAGCCGAAGAAGATTATTCGACGGTTGAGGAGCTTTACAAGACACATGTCAGGCGATTTGCTGCAATAATATGCTTCCATGCGCAGCAGTGCGCTGAGAAATACATCAAGGTATTACTCATAGCCTGCAACATCGAACCGCCGAGAACCCATTCACTGGAGACGCTGCTTGATTTGATAGTCGGTGAAGTGCCTGAACTCGAACGATACCGGGACCTGCTTATATATCTCACCCGCACAGCGTACAATATCGCTATCCGGTCGTGGTGGATAGCCTTTTTCCCGGCTGGATTTTCGCCAGCTAGCGAGTATGGGTTTATCTCGGCGTTCATGTGAAATATGTGGCTGATAAAAGCTTTTAGCCACCGATGAACACTGATTACACCTGTTTTACCTACAACTCACTTGAACTGATTCATGGAATCGCACGTAACACCAAATGGCGTGACCGCATGGTTGGGTGCATTGTCAACAATGATGCGTGGGCAAATGCGCCTGCCACACATCCCGCACCCTCCGCCCCTTCGTGTCACCTCAACCGTGATATGTGGTCTGCACCGGCTTTGCCTTTTTTTGCTGCTGGAAATTGATGTTTGGCAGTGGCATTGCAGGTGGAAGCCCGAGCGTTGAAGAGATCGTGACCGCAAGCGGCGCAAGGTTGCTGACCATCGTGTTTGCGATCTGGTTCTGGACATCGGGTGGGGCTTTCCCTCCATCCCACTCGCTCTTGATCCGGATTAGATCCTCCTCATCCGAATAATAGTCTGAATATCCCTCGAACCGGATGTGTCCCACATTTGGGCTTAGATAGTTGATTGAGAATGCATATTCGACCCTCAAAACTGTCTTCTCGCCAAACGGAGTCTGTTTCGGCAGAATTGTAGTGTTCTTCAGACTGATGTCATAGTTGATGTTGATACTCTTCTGCTTCTTGACCTCTTCAGGGGTCACGTATGTCTTGGATTCAATCTGTGTCACTTTGAAATTTACAATCATGTGTTATCTCCATTAACTGTCTTTGCATTTCTGTTCATTGCCACCATCCCTGTCCGGACGAGTTCCTTGATCCCGAACCGCTCCAACATCTCTTTGATTGCCCTCGCCTTTCCTCGGTCACCAGTAACTTCGATGATCAGAGTTTCTATGCCGACATCGATGATCTTTGCACGGAATATGTCCACGATCTGCATGATCTCGGATCTCGTGGTCGCATCGGCAGAGACCTTGATCAAGACCAGTTCACGGTCAACCGATTCTGATGATGGGAGATCGCATACCGCGATCACATCGATCAGCTTGCCAAGCTGGCTTGTCACCTGTGCAAGTACCCTGTCATCGCCCCTGACAACGATTGTCATCCGCGATATCTCAGGATCCTCAGTCATGCCGACCGCAAGACTCTCGATGTTAAACCCGCGTCTGCTGAACAGACCCGAGACACGTGCAAGCACGCCGGGTTTGTTGTCTACGAGTACTGCAAGTGTGTGCCTCATCCGGTCACCCCCGGTTCAAGGATCTCGTTGATCGCAGCGCCAGCCGGAACCATCGGGAATACGTTCTCGGTGGGATCGATCACGAAATCGATGATTGTTGCCCGATCTGCTGCGAGCGCTTCTGATATCGCAGAAGGCACTTCTGACGGCTTCTCTGCACGGATACCGATTGCACCGTATGCCTCTGCCAGTTTCACGAAGTCCACGCTCCCGGTCAGTTCGGTGTGTGAGTATCTCTGGTCAAAGAAGAGTTCCTGCCACTGTCGCACCATCCCGAGATAACCGTTGTTGAGGATTGCCACAATCACGCGGATATCGTTCTTGACTACGGTTGCAAGCTCCTGCGAGTTCATCTGGAATGAGCCGTCGCCAGCGATATCGATGACAGTCCGGTCCGGACATGCGACCTTTACACCCATCGCGGCAGGGAATCCGTAACCCATTGTGCCAAGCCCGCCCGATGTGATGAACGTGCGCGGATGTTCGTACTGGAAGTACTGGGCTGCCCACATCTGGTTCTGTCCGACCTCAGTCACGATGATCGCATCAGGACATGCTTTGTGGATCTCCTTGATCACGTACTGTGGCTTAATCACCGTGTCGCTCGGGGTGTAATGCAGCGGATACTTAGTCTTCCATGCATCGATCTTCCTAAGCCACGCCCCTGACCTGGACTTGCCCGGTTTCTCGCGCAGATGCGAGAGCAGCAACTGCAACACCTCTCTGGCATCCCCGATGACCGGCAGATCGACCCTCACGTTCTTCCCGATCTCTGCCGGGTCGATATCGATGTGGATAACCTTTGCCTGAGCCGCAAACGCATCGATCTTCCCGGTCACACGGTCATCGAACCTCGCGCCGATTGCGATCAAGAGATCTGACTCTTGCACCGCATAATTGGCATATCTGGTGCCGTGCATGCCAAGCATCCCAAGCGAGAGCGGATGCGTCTCAGGAAATGCTCCGATGCCAAGCAATGTCGTTGTTACTGGCGCGTTGATAGTTTCCGCAAGTTTCAGCAGTTCTGATGACGTATTCGAGATGATAACGCCGCCGCCTGCATAGATTATCGGTCGCTGCGCCTGCAGGATCATGGACGCGGCGCGTCTCACTGCACCCATATCAACTCTGGTATCAGGATTGTAACCGCGTAGATGCACGGTTTCAGGGTATTTGAATTCAATCTCATCGGTTGTGATGTCTTTTGGCAGATCGATCAGGACCGGTCCTGGTCTTCCGGTGGACGCGATGAAGAACGCCTCTTTGACGATTCGCGGGAGGTCGTTTACGTCTTTGATGAGATAATTGTGTTTTGTGATCGGAAGCGTGATTCCGGTAATGTCAGCCTCTTGAAAGGCGTCATTCCCGATGAATGGTGTCGGAACCTGACCTGTGATTGCGACGATCGGGACTGAGTCCATGTAAGCATTTGCGATGCCGGTAACAAGGTTTGTGGCTCCCGGACCTGATGTTGCGAGGCATACTCCTACTTTGCCGGTTGCTCGTGCGTATCCGTCCGCCGCATGTGCTGCGCCCTGCTCGTGCCGCACCAGAATGTGCCTGATGTCGGCATCATACAGTTCGTCGTAGAGTGGTAGTAATACTCCACCGGGGTATCCGAAGATCGTGTCAACCCCTTCGTTATGCAGGCACTCGATCAATGCCTTTGCGCCAGAGATGGTTGCATCTGTCACGGTTCTTTTCCTCCTTTTCAATTGAAATACTGTTTTTAACGAGATAAAGTATGTGGTCTGGGGCTCTGAGGGTGCCAAATATGCGTACTTATTATATATAAAAACGATTTTTTCACAAAAAATCGAGTAAAAACTGCCCTCCGGGTGGGGCT
>CBDUQO010000197.1:0-3997 GCA_965369365.1 uncultured Methanosarcinales archaeon | reverse complement strand
CCGGTTGGATCCACGTTCGTTTGTCGTATTGGTGCCTGAAATGGCAAGGCACTCCTTGAGAGATACCAGCTTGAATCCGATACACGATAACACGTTTGCCATGCCAAGATTCTGGGTAACTGGATTGCGGGCGATTGACCCTGCCTGTCTGTATGGTAAGCAGGGGTGCCCCTTCCGTCAGGAAGGTAAGGGTTGGTCGCCCTGATGTCAGCCACCCATACGGAATTTCCTTTTGTGGAAAGTTACAAGCCCCTTCCGTTCGGGAGGGGTAGTTGACACAACCCGTCGTGTTGGTTAGACTCTCCGGCATCTTCCATGACCGTGAACCCGAGCGTTATCTGATTAATTATATATTCAGCCGTTCGATATTGGTTTATCTCCATCCGGGAGTCTGGCGGTGCGGCGTGGCTCTGCAATACCGTAGCACCCCGCACTCACCAGAAACCTTTTTACCCCCGACTCAACCCCCGGGTTCTCAAAAACTCCCTACGCAAGGATCTCTAGCGCCTCATCGACGCTGATATTGTCATGCACGAGCGATGAGATTGCGCGGGTCATCCGAACAGGATCATCTGCCTGAAACACGTTCCTACCAGCCGCCGCACCAGCAGCGCCCGCTTCTATCGCGTCGCGGATCACCTCTAAAAATTCCCGGTCGGTGTTCGTCTTTGGTCCTCCTGCGATCACCACAGGCACAGGGCAGCCATCGACGACTGTTCTGAACGATTCGGGATCGCCGGTGTAGTTGGTCTTGATGATGTCAGCCCCGAGTTCGGCGCCAGTCCGGGCTGCAAGTGCAACAACGGTCGGATCATGCTGGTTGGGTATGCCGCGACCTCGCGGATACATCATCGCCACAAGCGGCATTCCCCAATAATCGCAGTCGTCCGCGACAGCGCCAAGATATTCAAGCTGGTCTGATTCGGTGTCAGAACCAACATTGATGTGTACGCTCACAGCGTCCGCGCCAAGCCGAATCGCCTCCTCGACGGTGCATACCCGCACCTTGTTGTTGGGATCAGGTCCAAGCGACGTGGACGCGCTCATGTGAACGATTAATCCAATGTCGTGCCCATATCCACGGTGCCCGTGTGCAACCATCCCCTTCTGCACCAGAACCGCATCTGCGCCGCCCTCAGCAGCTTTATTTATGGCATCCCCAATATTTACAAGCCCGTTTATCGGACCTTCCGATACTCCATGGTCCATCGGGATGATCAGAGTCTTTCCACTCTTCCTATCGATGATCCGTTCGATCCGTATCTTCTTTCCTATTTCAGACATGATTTCACCGTTCTGAATCGCATGTGTGATATTTACCACGGCAGGGCATTAATAAGTATTGCCTGACTTCGGGTGGTGATATATATTATGGCGCACAATTACGCATCTATGAAAGGGCTTACGTTGTTTGTAATTGTATGTGTGTTGCTCATGGCGCCGGGCGCAGTTGCCGACACAACGTCGTACCGCTACGACTCCCCCGCGATCACTGTGGCACTATCCCAGCAGATCCCATATCCTGCGCACCCTGGCGAGGAGTTGACGCTTGTAATCAAGACCACGAACTGTGGGGGTGAGCCTGCGAAGAATCTCGTCTGGCATCTGGACGCAAAAGAGCCGTTTGAGTTGAAAGAGACTGGTAAAGCCACGCAGACCCTTCCTGAACTCAGGGTTAGCGAGACTACGAACACCGAGTATCATCTGACTGTTGATCCCGATGCAAGGTCTGGCGAGTACATAATCGATCTTAATATCACTTACAGTGGAGAGTTTGACCGCACACACCTCACCACAAAGAGCGAGGTGGAACTCACAGTCGTGGTACAGGGGTCCCCTGATCTCGTGCTCCTGAGTGCGGATATTCCAAAAGTCGCCACCAAATCTGAGTTTGATGCGAAGTTCTCGATTAAGAATGTTGGAACATGACCCGCGAAGAATGTGAAAGTCTCTTTTGCGAACCAGACCAGTATTCTCCCGAAGCGATCGATCTGCTACATCGATACAATAGCACCGGGAGAGACCGCGGTTGTCGAAGCGGGTTTCTTTGTTGACACCACAACGCTATCCCAACATCCGCTGCCAATAACAATCCGGTACGAGGACGAGGTGCATGAAACACAGCCAGCACAGTCGTATTCGGTGCTTGTTCCTGTTGTAAGTGGAAACACGCTCTTTGTCTATCTTGATTCTCAGGATCAGCTTACACCGGGCGCGGTCGGCGAGGTCACAATTGGCATTGCAAACCGCGGGTTTGCGCGGGCAAAGCATGTTAGTATCACAATCTCTAATAGTGCTCAATTTGAGCTGATCGATACGAACATCCGGTACATCGGCGACATCGAGAGCGATGACTATGATACCGTGGATTTCGCAATCCTTCCGGACGCGGGTTGTGACGGCATCTCTGTTGAGGTGGATTATGCGGATGATTACGGAAACCAGTACAGTATGACCTTTGACGTGCCAATAAAAGTCTATAGTCCCGAGGAGATGCGCGCGATTGCGCCGCAGGTTGGTGGAAGTACGGGCATGGTTGTTGGAGCTGTCATTTTAATACTCATCATCGTCTTCAGAAAGCGCATCAAAAGGATCATATCCCGATGAAACTCCTGGATTACTTCCGGTTTTGCATAAGAGGCATAGTGCAGCGTAAAACCCGGAGCTGGCTCACAATCATCGGAATAGTGATCGGGATCATGGCGATCGTGGGCTTGATCTCGATCGGGGTCGGGATGCAGGTCTACATGGACGATCAGATCGGGAAGATGGGTGTGAACAAGATTATAATAATGCCAATGCCGCCGGGTGGGGGTTTTGGTCCGGCTGCCGCATCGACATATTTCACAGACCGGGACGCAAAGGCTGTTGAGAAGGTGCGCGGGGTCGATGCGAACTGCTACATGGTCTATCGGACCTCAATCATAACATACAAGAATATCGATGCGGTGGCACCGGTTGTTGGCATGGTGCCGTCGATTGCAGAGGATGCATATTTCGATGTCCAGGGGTATGAACTTGGATCAGGAAGGGATCTTGAGGATAAGGATACTCATAAGATAACGATCGGGTACTGGACTGCATACAAGACTTTTAAGGTAGGGGATAGCTACAAAGAGGTCAAGATTGGCGACAAGATCGAGATCAAGGAGCAGGGATTCAAGGTCATCGGGATCATGGAGGAGATCGGGAACCGGGATGATGATACAACGATTATTATGAGCCTTGATGATGCGGAGCAGCTCTTTGACGTGAGTGATGAATACGACTTCTTCTTTGTGAAGGTGAAGGAGGGTGCTGATCCGGAGGATGTGGCAGAGCGCATCCGGGATCGGCTTGAGAAGTTGCGAGGTGAGGAGGATTTCACGGTCATGACCGCGGCACAACTCTCAGAGACGGTTGGCGGAATACTTTCAGCAGTCTCAGCAGTCCTGATCGGTATCGGCGCAATCTCGCTTCTTGTCGGAGGTGTTGGAATCATGAACACGATGTACACTTCTGTTACAGAGCGGACGCGTGAGATCGGGATATACAAAGCACTTGGAGCAGAGAACAACACGATTCTAACACTTTTCCTCGTCGAATCAGGTCTGATCGGTGTCTTCGGGGGATTGATCGGGATCGTGCTCGGGTTCGGGATGGCGATCGTAGTAGAGATGGTCGGAAAGGAGATGGGGGTTGGTCTCCTGCACGCGTGGATCTCGTGGGAGCTTGCGTTATTTGCGCTTCTCTTCTCGTTTGGAATTGGGGTTCTCGCGGGATTCCTGCCCGCCCGATCTGCGGCAAAGATGAATCCGGTGGACGCGCTCAGGCATGAGTGAGTGCGTGGGTGAGTGAGGTATTATAACCGGGAATGGCAATACCAATTCAACATCACGGATTTCAGGCTACAAAAGCACCGCTGGTCCCTTTACACACCCGATCAGGTACCAACGTGTCACCAGTCTTCGTGCTGCTCGCTGTTGTGATCACGGTATATCTCATATCGGTTACCGTG
>CBDUQO010000196.1:0-4021 GCA_965369365.1 uncultured Methanosarcinales archaeon | reverse complement strand
GATCTGCGCAGAGCCGGACCACGCCAGACAGTCACGCGTGAATGGGTGCATCATGCCTGGAGGGTTTAGGTTGTGGCTGGCTTTTTGGGACATATTCTCAAACAAGTATTCGGGTGATTGAGATTGTCTGAACTTGCTAGTATGGTGGTTATGTGGCGGGTGTCGAGAACCAAGGGTCATTTGATTCGCCATAAATTATTGAACGTGCGCATAAATAACGCGGTCAGATGGTAATTGCCACTAACGTCCAGCTTGCGATAATCGATTATGGAGCTGTCGGTGTCGTGATCAATGCATGTCATGGATTTAATCACGGGGTGCCCCGTTGCATAATCGTCTGCACCGGGTGTGCTTACTAAGCCACCATCCATGCCGGGCGCGACAAACGCCGTGATTCCTACTATCCCCAACATCAACACGGATCGTGCTCCTGTAATATGTATTGGGCCACTAATACAATGATCAATATTTGAATCGACATACGATTTAGCCATGCCATACCGGGCAATCCCTTTCATATGATACTCCTGTATTCGTCGAGTATCTACCGTATTTGAACCGCCCGGGACATGCTTTTTATACCCTCTCTTTTTCGCCATGTACAAAAATCGGTTATTATTATATTTATAGTTTTCGGTTTATTTTCAGAGACTTTTTATTTTCATCTGGTCGGTTGAAAAATAATACCTACTTGGATAGGTTGTGGTTCTTTGGTAATTCCCGTAACATCCGTCTCATCGGTAGATCAAGCAAATAAAGAATATCCCTCAAAATCATGATATGTGCGCTGAAATAGGCGTTCATCATTAAAAATTCCTGATTCTGATGGATTCTGTGGTTTCCAATCTTTGCTCCCTTGCGTCATCGCGTCTTTGCGTTCATCTGATCTAACGCAATGTCGCAAAGGTGCAGAGACGCAAAGTTGAGATGGATACGCCCGCGTTTTTCCACATACGCGAGAAGGCTACCGTTAGCGACCACAGAAAACATCAGAACTATAAAAATTCCATGTAGACTCCCAGAGCCATGTTTCCAGAGTCTTTATATCGACCCCATCCCCGGACATACGCACCTCTTTGTGACCGGCAGGATACGGATCACCTTTCGCCCCAACATACCGCTCACCCCGAATTCTGAAGTGCCATCCTTCCCGCGAGCACGCAGCCACCGCCGCGGTTTCCGCCGATTGGGTTTTTTGGAACGCCAAGCGAGTTCATGCACCGTGCCATCACCGCGGCACCTCTCGCAAGACCATCGTCCACAAAGACGACCTGATTCTCCGGATCCTCAAAGAATCCCATCTTAATGATCCGATCAAGTATCAAGGCGGGTTTGTTTCCTGTGATCCCGGCTCTGCCCGTGATCCCGATGGCAGTCTCCTTTGTTACGACTCCAGCATCGATTGCTGTTCTTACCAGCCGCTCCACAGAGATCGCAGCAATCGGATCCATCACGGCTGCGATCATCTTGATCCCATCGCTCTCATATATCTTTTTCCCGATCTTTGCAAGCGCAGGCAGGTCGCTTCCGTCCTTTCCGACGTCACACCCGATCAGGACGACACCGATCGTCCTTGCCGCTGTTGCGTCCACAGGGACGCTGCCGTACCGATCCCTGCCCTCTGGGACGACCTCGATTGAGATGTGCTTATGTATCTCTTCCGCGTACTTCTCTGCCTGCTTTGCCTTCTTGCCGCTTGTTGAGGTCTTCTCCTTGAAGAGGTCAAGAGCGGTTCCGGTTCCGGGGTCTACAAGCCCGGTTCCCTGCACGATCGCGTCCTGTATCGCTCCGGCAAGCCCACAAAAGTTCCCGATCGTCTTTGCATACGGAGTCTCGTTGTTTGTGATCCTACCATCAAGCGTCGTTCCGAAGTCAAGCGAGAGGCAGGGGTTCCTGAAGTCAACATCCGCCCATTTTGCACCCTCCTTGATGCCTGCCGTCGCAAGCTCGCCCTCCATCTCGTTTGCGACGATCTCAACCCCGGTTGCGCCGGTCGGTGGCAGCACGCCTGCGACAGCGCCAAGAAATGCAACCTTCTCGATCAAGCTGTGTTTTTTGAACTGTTCGGGGACGGTGTCGATCCCCATCGCAGGAGTCATGTGCTTTGGCGACACTCCCGCTTTCAGGCAGCCGTCAGCCAGTGCAAGGACAAAATTTCCAACCTCGTCAGGCGATGCAAAACCTGCGACAACGCCGGTTGACCGCACCACGAAATGGAGGTTTGTATCGATATCAATGTTCGCCTCATTGAGGCAGTCCGTGATCGTCTTGGAAACCAGTTCTGATACCGACTCGCGGGTGAATGGAACTCCGGTAAGCGTCCTTCCGAAGACCACCTCGCCCTCTTTCGGGGGGCGCACATCTCGCGTCATCCGCACAGTCTTGTTCACATGTTGCGCCATGCCGGTGCTCATGTTGGTTGCTGTTAATATACACTTGGTCGTGGTATTCCCAACCTCAACTGATGCGGCGATGTAATAATCTTCAAGCTCCTTCTTGTAAATCGACATCGGGTCAGGTTTGATGTGTACCACGTCTATCGGATCGCTCTTCGCGATCTTTGGTTTTGGTCCACGTATCTTATCAAAAAATCCCATGTTCACACACCTCTGAAGTATCTATTGCAGTGGTTCTCGCGTTCTGCCATCGCGAACCGGATAATCCCTGCTTGTTCCCTTTAGAATCCGCATAGACTCATCGACACATCCTGCAAGCACAACCTCCACATCGCCGGACACCTCCATCCCGGCAGCTCCCGCATGTCCGCCACCTGAGCCATTGTGCTCGATGCCGATGTCACGCAGCAGCACCCCGAGATTGACGCCACACCGGACCGCATCCCGGTTCGCACGTCCGCTTACCTTCAGGACGTCATCCTGCACAGTCCCAACAAATGAGACGTCAGCACCGATGCTGGTCAGCGATGTGGCAGCAGACGCACCGAATGACTCTGCCTCTGATGCGGCAACGATCCAGTCGTCAACCGTCCTGATCTCTGCCCGGTTTGCAGCTTCAAGAACCGCAAGCCGCATCGAGAGTTCCTGTGGCGTGCCCGCAAGCAAGTCCATCGCCTCGCTGTAGCTGACTCCGCTCTGCTCGATTAAGTATGCGATTGCCTGAAACGAGCCTGACGAGGCGTGCTTGAAGTGCCCGGTGTCTGTAACGATCCCAATCATAAGGGCTATGGCAATCCGCTCCATGATAGGGGCGCCCATGCACCTCATAATATCAACAATGATCTCTGCGTTTGAATCGGTGTTTTTGTGCAGGTAGAACGATGCGTCATCAAGCAACTGCGAGACCGAGTGGTGGTCAATCACACCGTAGTCGCCCAGCATAATGTTGTTTAGCTGTGATCTGGTCGATGTGTCCACGACCACCGTGAAATCGTAGTCAGCAGGATCTGGCGTATACACGGCATCAATACCAAGTTGGTCGACCAGAATGGCAGCCACCCGATTGCATCGATCGACGACGCCGACTGTGCCGCCGAAAACCTCGGCAAGTGCAAACGTGCTCGATATTGCGTCAGGGTCCGCGTTGCGGTGACCGAGAAATAGGACGTTTTGGTAGTCGAGCAATCGGTCATAGAGCGCGGCTTCGTCGACGCTTGTGGCGCTGTCTGTGACATTGTTCGTAGTGCGGTTCATAATTAGTCAGATGCGGTCAGGGTTCAAAAGGGTACGGCTCCATCTTGCATCTATCCGGCACCAGACGACCCACTATGCGGCGCGATGGCAGCGTAGTGCGAAAACCGCAACATCACATCGGCGCAATTCTACTTTTCCCCAAGCGCCATGAAGAGCGAGGGGTTGTTTGCAACTTTATACGATAACGATGTGTTTTTATTCTCAAATTCCCTGAGTTTTTCGAGATTATTTACGGACACATTCTTAAGTCCAGCCCCCGCAAATAAATTGACAACGTCACCCGGCGTACTTCCATTAAAAAAAGGCAGTTGATCCTTTATACGGGCATAATACCCCATGAACGTAAACGGATTTTTCTTTTCAGTTATAAA
>CBDUQO010000195.1:0-4021 GCA_965369365.1 uncultured Methanosarcinales archaeon | reverse complement strand
TTCAAGAGAGCGACTTTGACTGGAAGCACCCGCTGAAACAGCGAGTAACATTCCACGATTCATGCCACACAGGACGGCATGTCGGTGTATATGATGAACCGAGAAGAATTTACAACATGGTTCCAGGCATGGACTTTGTTGAGATGGCACGATTCAGGGAACTGCAGCGGTGCTGCGGCGCAGGCGGTGGAATCAAGGCTGGTGTCTCTGATCTTGCGCTGGCGATGGCTCAGAAGAGGGTTGCGGATGCTGAACTCGTGAATGCTGATATCATCACAAGTACATGCCCGTTCTGCAGGCGAAACATCATGGATGGCATGAACGCTATGGATACGAAGATAATCTTCAAGGATCAGCAGGAGATTCTTGCAGAAGCGATGGGACTTGATCTCACGCTACCTGATAATCCGTATATAGCCAAGCAGATGTAAGATTGTGTAGGTATAATGGTTGATTTATTCAACCATTTCTATTTTTATTTTTGTTGAGAAATAGACTTAAATGTTATGGAATAGTCTATAACACCGAGGTGTCGCCTATGGTAAAGTTTCAATTCATAGTACCGGTTGACGGTTCTGATTATTCCGAAGTAGCCATTAAGCACGCCATACGGATGGCGGAGATGTACAACGCGGAGATTTCGCTGATTAATGTGGTGGATAGTCGGCTGTACCAGGATGAGGGAATTGTCGATGAGCAGATAGCAATCGGACAGTCGTTGGTGGACGCTGCGCGGGATCAATGTAAGAACCACGGAATCGGGGTTCTCGAGGCAAAGATCCTAACCGGATCACCACACAACGAGATCGTGAGAATGCAGAAAGATGTCGATGCCAGTTTGATCATTCTTGGTGCTTGCGGCGCGGATCGCACCGAAGGTGAAACGATTGGCAGCACCGCAGAGCGAGTACTTCGCGGTGCGCGATGTCATGTGCTGCTGGTTCGCGACCGGCTCGAAAACGATGATTTTTACAAAAACGTCCTGATCCCATCGGATGGTTCGCTCGATGCCGAGTATGCAACGACGTTTGCTGCAAGTATCGCACACAGGTATCATGCCCGCTTGACAGTTTGTTCGATGATACCCCCCGGTAGCAAGAAGGATCTGGCAGAGGCTGAACAGATCACCGGTGATATGGTATCGCTCGGCAAGGCAAAGGACGTCGAAACCGATGCACTGATATGGGAAGGAAAACCTGCAGTTGAGATATTAAAGGCAATCGATACTGCAAAGACCGATCTCACGGTAATCGGATACACCGGAAAAGGCAAGGTCTCCAGATGGATACTCGGAAGCGTATCTGAGAGGGTTGCGCGAACCGCGCCGTGTTCGGTATTTGTGGTGAAGAGCATCCGTGCTGAGCGAGTATATAGCGTATCGAGATGAGGGGCAAATAACAATGACAAAATTCCAATATCTGGTGCCGGTTGATGGTTCAGCCCATTCAGACGCTGCGGTCGCACATGCCGTGCGATTCACAGAGATATACGGTGCTGAACTGACCGCCATCCACGTAGTGGACTCAAGCATATATAAGGAAACAGAGATCGTTGAACAGATGCAAGAAGCCGGAGAATCCTACCTCGACAGGGTGAAAGATCTGGCAGCAGAACAAGGGGTGACCGTGAAGTCTGCAAGGGTGCTGGTCGGATACCCATTTGACATGATCCTTGATACGGCAAGTGAGATTGATGCCAGCGTGATCTTCATGGGCGCAACCGGAGCAGACCACTCAAGACGCATCGGGCAGATTGCAAGCCGCGTGCTCAGGGGTGCTGATTGCCACCTCATGCTGGTGCGAGGAGGCATCCCGACGAGGGATTACAAGAATATTCTGATCCCGACCGACGGCTCAAAGGATGCCGAGTATGCAGCGCAGTCAGGCGTAAGCACGGCAAGACGGGTCGGCGCACGGATCTCTGCATGTAACATCGTTGATCTCGGTCACATAACTGACACACGCGTGGTCACAGCTGGCGGCGTTAGTGCTGGCAGGCATTATGGCAATGTGATAAAACTTCCGGAATCTGCCGTGAAGCGGATGCGTCAGCGTCTGCTCGACGAATCGGCAAAGATCGCTGACCGGGTCAAGAGAATCGCCGAGTCAAAAGGCGTCGATGCGAAAATCATCGTGCGCGATGGCAAGCCCGCACCTGAGATCCTGAAGATCATACGAGACGAAGATGTTGATCTGGTAGTGATGGGATATTCGGGAAAGAGTATAGTTTCAAAGTTATTTATTGGAAGCGTCTCTGAGAAAGTTGCATCCACCGCGCCATGCTCGGTCATCATCGTTCGGGGTGCCAGAATGGAACGTGTGGTTACTGTGAAAGAATAAGCCCCTGCCAGTTAGGGGATTATGGGTGGGGGTCAATACTTTATCATGGAATCAGACGGCGTTTCAAAACTCATCGAACATAGGTGGACGATTGCAGTTGTAGTGGGAGTCTTAATTCTCGTTTTAGCGGTTGCCTACATCGCACTGCCACTCCTCGATGGAATCGTCCTTGGCGTGGTCTTTGCTTATGTCGGGAGACCGATCAACAATAAATTACTGAGATACACGAAATTGGCGCCGGTTGCCACAACAGTGTGCATCATCACGCCAATCATACTCATACTCGGCATTGGAGCGATTGAAATCGTAAACCAATGTATCTGGGCGATTGGGCACCATCAGGAGATTACTGAATCACTCACAGTTACGATCGCAAGTCTGAACATCCCCGAATTCATATATTCGGATGTTTCGATAACGGTTGAGAACCTTATATCCACCGCTATTGGTATCGCGGGGCAGATTCCAGCGCTTGATTATGCAAAGAGCATCACGATACTTGCCATAAATTTCATAATCTCGATATTTGTCTGCTTTTTCCTTTTGAAGGACGGAGCCAGACTGACCAAAATTGTCAAGAACCTGTTTCCCGGATCCGGTCTTCCGATCATCGATGTATTCACAGCACACGCCGATAGGACGCTGGCGGGAATATTCATCGGCAATCTGTATGTTGCAATCATTGCCAGTGTGACATCGCTCTTTGTATTTTACTTCTTTGAAGTCGATCACATCCCCGCAATGGCGTCGCTTGTCTTTCTCGCATCATTGGTCCCGATATTTGCCGGGTGGATGATTCTTACCCCAATTTCAATCAGCCGCTATTTCGAGCACGGGCTTGGGGATGCGATCATATTCTACGTCGTAGCCGGGATCATCATCTACGGTCCGACCGAGATTATTCTCCGCCCCTACATCGTCGGCGTGAGGTCATACACCCACCCGCTTTTGATGATGATAATGTTCATCGGCGGTGCGCTCGTCGCAGGCATCGCAGGCTTCTTCCTTGCGCCGATGGCGATGGGCATCCTGATTGCGGTGTACCGGACATACAACGACATGACCGAGGGGCGAATCGATGTGGAAGTACCTAATCTACTGGATAAGTCTCGTTAGCTACAGTAAATGCTGCCCGGGGTTTATTGGTCCGATATGACAACCTGAATTTTTTTTCGTGGAAACATTCGGAGAATTTTTCGGCGGCAAAATCCATCAAATCCACTGAGAAGTTCACAACACTAACAGATTTGATAGAACCATTTTCCATACGATTATCATAGTATATGAATTTCATAGGTCAAAAAAAGAATTGGAGAGTCTATCTGAACGGTTTAAAAGCAACAGATCCGAATTCCTGATCATCTACGGCAGACAAATGGTCGGAAAGACTGAACTCGTGACTTCCCCCCGCTACAAGTAACGGGGCTTCCTGATTCATAGCGGTTGCTCATGCAACCATCTCCACAGGCGTTAATTCCCCGCAGTCCGCGGGTACATGTCTGTTCTTGATGTTGATTGCGGCGTTATGGTCTCGGTCCATGACGCTACCACAGTCCGGACATTCGTAGTCCTCCGGGAGAGTGGCATCGACTTGATACAGCCGCAAACAGAGCATTGTTTTGATGTGTTTCGGCTCTCTGGTATCTTGAGTTGCAGTGACCAACGCTTATAAAGAGGTTGCC
>CBDUQO010000194.1:0-4029 GCA_965369365.1 uncultured Methanosarcinales archaeon | reverse complement strand
TTGTGTTATGGAATTTTGTCCGGATTGTGGCACCATGTTGGTGATGAAGGACGGCGCGCTGACATGCAGGCGCTGCGGGTTCGCAAAGGAAAGCAAATACAGTGAATCCGTTGTATCTGTCGAACAGCGCACAAAAAAGACGATCACAGTGCTCGAAGGTGAGGTTGACGCAGGGCTTCCGACCACGCACGCACGGTGCGAAGAATGCGGCAACAATACCGCTTACTGGTGGTTGCGGCAGCTTCGGTCAGCAGATGAGAGTGAAACCCGATTCTTCAGATGTACGAAATGCGGGAGAACCTGGCGGGAATACGATTGATCAGGGGCGATGTTTTGGGGATATATGCAAGTTTCCCAACCAACCGAGAGAGGGCGAGATAACTTTATATTGCGTAGCCAGAGATACCAATACCAGATGACCAGAATCGTCAATTCATCAGGAAAAAAAAAGACCGCTGTTGCTCGCGCAAGCATCAGAGAAGGTAACGGGCGGGTGCGCATCAACAAAAAACCACTTGAGCTATGTATGCCCGAACTTGCCCGCCTCAAGATGATGGAACCACTAATACTCGCAGGCGACGATGTCGTCAGTGGTATTGACATCGATGTCGATATGCACGGCGGCGGGATTATAGGGCAGGCAGGTGCTGCGAGGACTGCAATTGCTGGCGGATTGCTGGCGTGGACGAATGATCCGGCACTCAAACAGACATTCGTGGACTACGACCACAACCTGCTGGTCAGCGACTCGAGGCACAAGGAGACAAAGAAGTTCGGCGGTCGTGGAGCCAGAGCACGAAGACAAAAGTCATACCGGTGATAAAGTTATGATTCCGGTTCGATGTTTTACATGTGGAAAAGTCGTATCTGCTGCGTGGATGGAATTTAAGGAGCGTATACAGCTTGAAGATCCTGCAAAAGTTCTGGACGATCTTGGTGTCACACGGTACTGCTGCCGGAGGATGCTTCTTGCCCATGTCGAACTGGTGGATGATCTTTCGCCATATTACTGATCTATGCGTAATTATGGGACCGTGAGGTAGCATGGACCATCCTCCAGCGTTCGGGACGCTGGCACCTGCGTTCAAATCGCAGCGGTCCCATACCCGAGTTACACCGGGGGCTTCGGGTGTGCCGAGGTAGTATTGTTGCTATACGTGCCTTTGGTTGATTAACGGTTATTAACAATTATGTGGGGTGGTTGCTTTGCCGAGTGGTAAACTTCTATGCGCGAAACCTTTATAGCGACCCGCCGCCAAGTGAACCATATATGGAACGGATCGCCGCAATAATGTCCGGAAAGGTTCAGAACGTAGGTTACAGGGCACGAGTTGTGGGAATCGCGAAAGAATTCAGAATAACTGGAACTGTTCAAAATCTCAGAGATGGTAGGGTTAAAATAATTGCAGATGGTGAAGAGAGGGACTTGAACTATTTTCTTGATGCGGTTTCAATTAAAAATGCTCTGATCAACGTGGTGGATGTTGAGATTGAACATCCTGATACTACTCAAGAGTACAACGATTTTTACAAACTCGTAGGAGATGGTGAGACTGATGAGCGGCTGGACAAGGCATCGGAGTATCTCAAGGAACTAATTGTTGTTGTAAAGGGTGGGTTTGGAGAGCTGAAAAAAGAGATGGGTGGTCTGAGGGAAGAGAAGCGGAGTGGGTTTAGCGAGATGAGAGATGAGAGGGTAGGTCTTGGGGAAGAGATGGGTGGTCTGAGGGAGGAGATGGGCGGTATGAGGGAAGAGATGGGTGGTCTGAGGGAGGAGATGGGCGGTATGAGGGAAGCGATGGGCGGTATGAGGGAAGAGATGGGTGGTCTGAGGGGGGAGATGAGAACCGGATTTGAAACGCTTATTTCCAAGCAGGATCAGACCATAAACGAGATCAAACTTACGAGAGGGGATTTGAATAGTCATATTGATTGGAAGTTGGAGCGAATCAAGAACGAACTTGAAGAAAAATTCACTCCTGAATTTGATGAGATACGAGGTTTGCTCAGAGCGCACGGGATGGTTGGCGTGCCGAATGAGTAAGATCTTATCAACTACGTGATGGCACACGTATCGCTAAAAAACACCACGCTTGGCATGATTCTTTTTGCGGCGTAGCATTGTGCAGCTACGGCGCATGAGTTGGTGTCCGATATCATGAGCTTATTGGCGTAACACCGGAGTTTGGTGGACCGACGGGATAAGTTCAAGGTGTGCTGGTTTTTGGTATGCGGGATAATCTGGGTCAAGTGAGGTGCTTGATATCTGCAAATGATGTCGAGCCGGCGTCAGACCTGAGACTTTTTAATTATTTTCTTGTTACACTGGGCGGTATCATGTAAGCACAACTGCCAGGACGGGTCAATGTCGATCTGAAAAGTCGCCTACATCGTTAATCTGCGTAATATGTGTTAATCTGTGGCAAATAAGACGTTTAGCCATGGATCAACATTGATTTCACCAATCCAATCGTACCGCGGTTTGCAGGATTGGATCATGTTTTTTCAACTGACCGGAATAAAATAAAAAGTCACTGGTTTTCAGGATGTGGTCGATCATCTGGTAAAGCAGCGTGGACTTGCCACTGCACCTTATACACATCAGAACCACGATCACCATCAGATCAAGCAGAGGGATGGGATCTGCCAGATATTTCGTTCTTGGGCTATAGTCCGGCACGCTTTCGCCATACTACCAGCCATTCCTAAAGGTGAACGCTCTTTGCATGATCTTTGTGCCCACCATGAGTTTATTTCGTATGTTTGCTTAACTATGCTTGCACCATACTGCACGGATTTTTGAATTTTGATGTGATGTAGTAGTGTAGTGCACGGATATGAAAACGATCCCAATACAGGTACTGGCAAATCATTACAACTGCGCATGCAGCCGTATGATGTCATATTTCGTGAGTATGCCAAGCATTCTCGACTCATCCGCAGGGTCGACCACCGGAAGCCTTCCGATGTCGTTTAAGACCAGTTTGCGCAGTGCAACCTCAAGCGACTCATCAGGATATGTCACGATCGGCGGCGACGCCATGATCTCTCCGACGAGCGTTTCATCACGATCGTCGGGCGGCACGCGCTCGGCGTCACTGAATGTCACGACCCCGACAAGTCGATCGTCGTCGAGCACAGGGTATCCGATGTGTCCGTACTTGTGGATCAGGTTTAGCACCGTCTGGGCACTGTTTGATGGATGTGAGGGCATAATATCGACAGACATGGCTTCGCTCACAAGTGTGTTTTCAAGAACATCGATGGTCAGTTCCTCGCGGTGTGCGGGTGAATCTACCCTTGCAGGGACCTGCTTTTCATAGATCGACCAGTTGCTGGTGATCAGGTACGCGAGGATTGAGGCAAACATCAGCGGCGGCAGCAGGTTGTAGTTTCCGGTCAGTTCAGAGACTATCACGATCGCAGCAATTGGAACGTTCGCAACACCGGAAAGCATAGCCGCCATCCCAACGAGGACAAACGAGGTTGCTTGCATCTCGCCAATGATTCCCGGAAACGCGGCATTTGCCAGTATGCCGAATGCGCCGCCGAGCGTGCCGCCGATCACGAGCGATGGTGCAAATACGCCGCCGCTACCGCCAGAACCAATCGTGAAGGCGGTGGCAAGAATCTTGGCTAAAACAAGAAGTATTAAAATCCCTACCGCCAGTTCTCCATCAATTGCTGCTTGTATTGAGCCATAACCACCTCCAAAAATATAATAGCCAAATCCACAACTCTGCTGCGTGACTAAAACGAGCAATCCAAGCAAAAGGCCACCAATCATCGGTTTAAAATAGCTTTTTATCCTTAATTTTTTGAAGGCATCGCGCATCCCGTGAAATACCTTGATGTGGAGGATGGCAACAAGACCGCAGAGTATGCCGAGTGCTGCATCAAATATTAGTTCGGTCGGATGTGTAAATGTATAATCCGGAGTTGTGAAGAGTGAACCCCATCCGGTGACCGAACAGAAGACCGAATATGCAACGATGGATGAGATGAACGCCGGAACAAGTGATTCGAATT
>CBDUQO010000193.1:0-4072 GCA_965369365.1 uncultured Methanosarcinales archaeon | reverse complement strand
ATGTTGCACAGCGTTAAATATTCGAACTTACTCCGTATATTCCACCTATTTAGTGTAATCCGAACCCGGTTCATGTGTGCATCCATCTGAAAAAACTTCTATCGTCACATACACCACTTTATTTATCTCCTGCATTAAATCTTTCGACCCGCGCCATAAACCCTCTCGACCACACAACCAACCCGACCTCTGGCATCAATACTCGCGATCTACGAAGTCACTATACCCCGCACTAAAGTACAAGGCTTGTGCATTGCGATCCCCTGCCGTTCATCTTACCGTCTGCTCCGGCAGATCCACCACGGTAAGTCAACAACGATACCTTAAGAATATTATATGGTTCATATCGCCTCACGCAGTGTTGTCAGTAACTGCCATGGTACTTAAACCTTGTTGATCCCATTTTTACGTGTTCAAGCACATATACGCATCGTTTTCCAGTGCATTTATCAGATTTCCGCTGTGGTCACTGACAAAAAACCTTCTCGGATGCAGAAATCATGGAATTGCGCAACCAACCCTCATGATAATGCATATCTTTAGAACCGCGTCCGGCGCTGCTTTCTTTCGGCATCTTTCGAGAACCACAGAATCCATCAGAATCAGAAATTTTTCCATGAAATCCGGAAGTGTGTGTCAGTTTCAGTTATCTTTGAAAGTCGAGTCGGATTTTTCAGATAGTGCCTATAAGAACAACTAAAACAAACACCAGTATATGCAGATCGGAGTGTACGTATGCCACTGC
Source organism: uncultured Methanosarcinales archaeon (assembly GCA_965369365.1). Taxonomy (GTDB): domain Archaea; phylum Halobacteriota; class Methanosarcinia; order Methanosarcinales; family Methanogasteraceae; genus Methanogaster_D. Next base: position 3,327 of record CBDUQO010000193.1, on the reverse strand, counting down.
GGGCTTAACATCGCCGGGGTACTTGATATAGATGCAATCGTGGCGTACGCACAAGAGCTTGATGACGTCTGCGTCGCAAGAGGTATCGAGTTTGCGTGTTCCGACGCGGGACAGGAGCAGATCAAAAGCGACATCGGGGCAGGCGTTGATTGTGTAGTCATAGCCGCATGTTCGCCGCGTATGCACCAGACGACTTTTGAGCGACTACTTGAGGATGCGGGTCTGGACCCACACCTCCTTGTGGTAGCAAACATACGCGAGCAGTGCTCGTGGGTACATGCGGATGACCCACCACTTGCGACCCGGAAAGCGATCGATCTGGTGCGCATGGGTGTGGCGCAGGCTCGGGAGCTTGCTGCGATACCGAAACGGACGATCCCGATCAACCAGGACGTGCTCGTGGTGGGTGCAGGGGTTGCAGGCTTGCAGGCAGCAATTGATCTTGCAGACGGCGGCACAACGGTGCATCTGATCGAAAAAGAGCCAACCGTCGGCGGAAGGGCGATTCTGTACGGGACATTGTTTCCAACAAACGACTGCTCGATATGCATCATCGCCCCAAAGATGACCGACGTTCTCAATCACCCGAATATCGATCTGCACATACGTTCCGAGGTCGTAGAGGTCGGAGGGAGCGTGGGTAATTTCAAGATACGATGCATAACAAAGCCCGGATTCGTCAAAAACGACGTGTGCAAGGGCTGCATTGAGGATTGTGCTTATATTTGCCCGATCACCGTTCCAAACGAGTTTGATTACGGTATCGGAGTCAGGAAGGCGATATACATACCGGTGCCGCAGTCTGTTCCGATGATTGCGTGCATCGATGATCACTGCGTTGGCTGCGGATTGTGCGAAGAAGCGTGCCCACTGGATGCTATCGATTATTTCCAGAAAGAAGAGGAGTTTCTGTTCAATGCGGGCGCGATCATCGTTGCAACCGGCTGGAAACCCTTCGACGCAGCCCGCAAGGAGGAATACGGGTATGGGCGGCACCAGGACGTGATCACATCGCTGCAACTCGAACGCATGTTAAATGCAAGCGGACCGACGGCTGGGCGTGTGATCCAGCCATCGACCGGAGAGCTTGCACGCAGAATTGTATTTATCCAGTGTGTTGGATCAAGGGATTCAACCGTTGGCAATGAGTACTGCTCGGTCGTCTGTTGCATGGCTGCAATCAAGAATGCTAACATAATCAAGGAAACGTATCCTGATACGGATGTTTCAATTCATTATATCGATATACGCGCATGTGGGGATCGGTACGAGGAGTATTACCGGCGCACACAGGAACTCGGAGTTGATTTCGTACGGGGCAGGGTCGCAGAGGTGCTGACGCATGGCAAAAAACCGGTCATCAGGTACGAGGACACACTGGCATGTGATGGGGTCGGTACCGGTGTCATCGAAGAGGAATGCGACCTTGTCGTCCTCTCGGTCGGGCTTGAGGCAAACAGTGATGTCAGCACGGTTCTTGGTATCCGTACCAGGGCAGACGGGTTCATGCAGGCTGCACATCCGAAACTGCGACCTGTGGAAACGCAGACCGATGGCATCTTCATCGCAGGATGTGCGTCAGGTCCAAAAGACATCCAGACCTCGGTTGCGCAGGCGTCTGCCGCCGCTTACCGGGCATCAAGTCTGCTAAGGCGAGGCAGTCTGGATATTGACCCGATGAGTGCGCACGTGGACGCGGATAAATGCACCGGATGCGGGCTCTGCATGTCTATTTGCTCATTTGGGTGCATCAGCATGGTGCATGGCAAGGCAGTGGTCGACGAACTGGCGTGCAAGGGCTGCGGTTCGTGCAGTGCCGCATGTCCGGGTGGCGCAATTGAGCCGTACACACATACCGACGCCCAGATCACCTCTCAGATCCATGCGCTTGAGAAGAGCGAGTGTCCGCTCATCATCACGTTTCTCTGCAACTGGTGCGCTTATGCGTGCGCAGACTTAACAGGCGTGCTTCGCATCTCATATCCAACCAACATCCGCGTGATCCGCGTGATGTGCGCAGGCAGGGTCAACCCGGGGTTCGTGCTCGAAGCGCTCAGGCAGGGTGCGGACGGTGTGCTGGTTGCCGGATGCCGCCCGGGCGAGTGCCATTACACGTACGGAAACGAACATGCAACACACAGGATGGTTGCGCTCGCCGATGCACTGGACGGCGTTGGGATCGACGCACGCAGGCTGAAGACGGTCTGGATCAGCGCATCCGAAAGTAAGCGATTTGCAGAGACGATTTCTGATTTTGTGGACGAGCTAAAGAAGATCGGACCGATAGGGTCGGAATTGTAGCGGGTTGTGGTGGACGGACGGCTACATGTACCTGCCCCTGATATGCTGTGGTGGGTTATAGATTAGATGGGAATAAGATAGAAATGTTATCTTCGTGGATATATTTATATTTATCGATATGATATTATTCTACATGAGCACTGAGATAAAACTCCGGAAGTGTAGCAAGACGAGCCTGTGTATCACCCTACTCGCTCAAATCGCCCGGATGTGCAATTGGAATTGCATTTGAAGCGATGTGATCATCACAGCATACCCCGCGGGATATCTGGTATCCGGTTGGTGCAGAGGGATAACCTATAATTCGATTAGGGCTCAAACAGAAATGCCATGAATTGGGACGCCATAGCTTATCCTGTAGGTATGCCCCACTATGTGCAATCCCTCCAATGCTTCCCGATCCATTGCATGCATCTCGATATCTCTGAGCCTATCAACAACTCCTGGCGGATAATATCGCTCCCCACAGCCCACACATACGCCTGCTATGACATTCTCCACCACAACGAAGTCATTTCCGATCCTCACTGCTTCACTGACCTCTCTTTCTTCAACTTTTCCGCCGCATATTGCGCATTTTGATACGATCATTTAAACCCTCCTTCTGTAATCGATCCATCTAATCACATCTGGTTCATAAGTTGTTATAATTATTGCCGCATCATCCTCCTTCGAGTACGCACAGACTACATGTATCGGTCGGTCTCCCCCGGTTCTTCCGAATACGAGGCAGCTTGGGAACGGCTTGTCATCTGTGTAGTTCTCTATTACCTCTCCACCCAGTATCGCTTCAATCAATTCTTTCTCAGATATATCGTCTTCTTTTAAGCTCATCTCGTTTTTTGCGTGTAGGCTGATGTTATAGCGGTTTCCGGATATCGACTTCTTTATATTCTCCAGTAATTTCATCGAAAGCCTCTTTTTTTGTGGGATTGAACAGTTCCGGATTGTGACTTCCTCCCCGCTACAATTAACGGGGCTTCCTGATTCATAGCGGTTGCTCATGCAACCTGTCTCCACAGGCGT